>NZ_JBQSVO010000067.1:0-20879 GCF_052376275.1 Pseudoalteromonas sp. AOP7-A1-14
GGCTCTCAAACATCTACGGACCTCGATACAGACTCCATAGAGTGGCTAGTTAGCCAAATTGAACTCGGTGAAATTCAGCAGAATCAATTACTGATGACTAATAGCCTTGATAAGCTGTTAAGCATAGCACCTAATAATATTCTTGCTAAATGTGCCCAAGCTCGAGTATTGATTGTACAAAATAAACTGAATCAAGCACAAACTATAATCAATCAATTTAGTGCTTTTGATAGTAAACAAACATGTGTGAAACAATTAAAGTTACTAGCTCGAGTAAACACCTCTGATAAACAACAAATTCAACAAGCTCGCTTGCTTGCACGTGCGGGCCGCTACCCTGCAGCAATACAAATTTATGGTAAATTATTTTCCAGTGCTTACCCTAGCATTGAGTATAAATTTGAACATATCAACTGGATTGCCAGTGATTCAAGTAATTGGCAACAAGCATATAGAGGCTATCAATCTTTACGTGCTCGCTTCCCTAACGTAGGCCGCTTTGATATAGCCTATGCCCGACATGTTTTAAAGAAAAAACCTCAAGATAAAGACGCATTAGCAATTTATCGCCATTATGCGCAAAGTAATCAATACAGTGTGGAAACTGAATTTGCTTGGTTAGCAGCGCTCAACAATATGCCCATTAATCAACAAACAGACAAAGCATATCAAGAGTATTTAAATAGTTACCCGAATAGTAGTAAAGGGAAATTACAATATACAGACTTTCAAAAAGCATTAAAGCAGGAGCTAATAAAACAAGCAGATCCCGCTTATAAACTATGGAAAAGAGGCGCTGTTGCGCTTGAAAAAAAGCAATATAGCAAGGCTGAAAGACTGTTACTACAAGCCTATAAAGGACGCCCTAACGATCATGATGTGTTAAACAGCCTAGGTTTTTTGTATTTAAGACAAGGTATAAATGCAAAAGCATATACTTATTTTAAAAAGGCTCAACGCAGTACTGATAATATAGATTTAGTTTCTGTCTATCGAGGTTTGGCTAATACAGCTAAATTTTGGCAATATATTGATGAAACAAAAAAGGCAATAGCCGCTAAAAATTTTAAAAAAGCGATACAAAAAATCGATCTTGCTGATACCCTCTCTGAAAGCCCAGAAACCGTATACTACTATCGAGGAGAACTTTCGCGTACGCAAGGAAAATTCAAGCAAGCAATAGATTATTACAATAAAGTACTCCAAAGCGATCCAACTAACGCATCAGCACTGAGTGCGATATTAGAGGTTTTGAGTATAGATAATAACTTTGAGCGTACAAACCAATTTTATTATCAATTAACTCAAGCACAACAAATAGCGATTGCGCAGCAATACTCTCAGTTACAAAGTCGACAACTGCGGCTACGTGCAACAAATTTGGCCGAACAAGGTCAACTTGATGAAGCAGTAAATTTATTACTATTAGCGATTAAGCAAACCCCAAGGCAAAGTTGGTTGTATTACGATTTAGCTAATTTATATCAACAACAAGGTTTATTAGATCACGCTAAAGCACTTTATAAAAAAACATTATGGCAATTCCCTCTTGATGCAGAGCTAAGATATAGCCATGCAGTTTTTCTGCGCTCTATTAATGACTATCAAGGTGCTTTAGAAACACTTACTTATATTCCCAACAATGCGCGTGATGAAAATATTGTTCAGCTAATGCAGCAGCTCAATATCAATGCAAAAATGAATGAACTTGCTAGTAATATGACGGATAATAAAGCGACTATAATTTATAATTTAACTGAACTTGGTGCGCAACCGTTAACGCCTCTAATGCAAGCTGAGCTCGCTACACTTTGGAAGCAAATCAATGAATATAATGAGGCAACTAAACAGTTAAAAATAGCTCTGGAGCGAGACCCTACTTTAAATACATACTGGCATATGACCTATGGGCAGTGGCTTTTAGAAGGTAATAATGAGCAACAAGCTAAGCAATGGCTTACTAACTATCAACTGCCTCAACCTGCAACTGAAGAACAACAAACTAACTGGATTATTTTACAGGCTGATTATATAAATAAGTTTAACCAAGGCGAAGATCGCCTTGAGCTATTAAATCAACTTACGCAGTCCTACCCTAATAATTCTGCAGCATACGATGCCTTGATCAACGCCAATATCCAGTTGGGCTCCCCAAATAAAGCCGTTGAATTATACAAAAACCAACAGTTTCAGCAAGGCACACCCTTGGCTCAAGAAACAGAGCTTGCTGTGGCAAAAGTGAGTCGTGAATTAGGTGAAGATGCTTTATCCGATCGAATCATCGCTGCGTTAATAAATGACATTGATAAAGAACAAACTTATCAACAACAATTGTTAATGACTGAACTTAATGATTTTCAAGATGAAACGAATGTAATGCGCCTTGCAAATGACTTGCTTGTAAAATCAAACTATAGCCAACAGATGTATTACCAAGCAGCGCAAGTTGCACAAAGTCATGGACAAGCTGACTTTGCCGAGAGTTGGTATAAAGAAGCAATTGAGCCGCACAGTAGTATTAAGTCGAAAAACAACCCATCTCTAAATTACCAACTTTACAGTTTAGATGAAAGCGCCCCATGGTATGTCAATAATGCCAAACGTGAGCTCGCGCGAATGCAGCAACAAAACCAAGCCTATATCACCGCAGGTATTAATTTAAGTAGTCAAACAAGTACACAAAGTGATGCTACCTTAGGTGCAAGCTCTTTCCCTATAGAAGCAGGTTTTTCGTTATGGGACGGCATGGCTATTATTAAGCTCGATCCAATGTCGGTATCAAGTCAAGAAACCCGCTTTGACGAAACATTTTCAGGCAGTCGTTATGGCAAAGGTGCATTGTGTATTTTAGATTGCCCACTGAACAGCATCGAACCAAAACAACAAGGTCTGGATATTGGTTTAGCATGGCAAAATGAGACTTGGCGATTTGACATAGGAACGACTCCACTTGGTTTTTTAGTTGAAGATGTTGTTTGGGGTGTTGATTATAATGACAGTTTTGGTGACTTCGGCTATAGCGTAACATTGAATAAACGCCCCGTAACTAGCTCCGTATTATCGTATGCAGGCCTAGAAGATGTACGTACCAATCAAATATGGGGCGGTGTAAGAGCAACCAGTTTACGCTTTAACCTGTCTCATGACTTAGGTCTCGACTGGGGCTTTTGGGGATCTACTGATTTTCAACTATTACAAGGTAAAAACGTTAAAGACAACCAGCGCTATAGCATCATGGGTGGAGTATATAATCGCTACATTCGCGAAAAAAATACCGAGTTAACTCTGGGCGTTAATTTATTACATTGGTCTTATCAATACAATTTAAGTGAAGAAACCTTTGGCCATGGGGGTTACTATAGCCCACAGAATTATATAGGCGCTTCCCTACCGGTTATCTTTGACCGACGCGTAAATAACGA
The DNA here is from genome assembly GCF_052376275.1 of Pseudoalteromonas sp. AOP7-A1-14. Lineage (NCBI taxonomy): Bacteria > Pseudomonadati > Pseudomonadota > Gammaproteobacteria > Alteromonadales > Pseudoalteromonadaceae > Pseudoalteromonas > Pseudoalteromonas sp. AOP7-A1-14. The sequence goes on from NZ_JBQSVO010000067.1 coordinate 3,423, forward strand.
CTTTATATATCGATTACGAGCCGGGTTATCATGGTCAACGACCACCAATGATGAGAGCGATTTTTTCCCCAATGACCCTCTATTACAAAACCAAGCTGAAGCACGGGAATCGCTAACGGGTGTTAACCCTAAATTTGAAGGTAGTTCAAGCTCAGGAGTATCTTACAACCTTGGGGGGAGCTTTGAATATCGCTTTACTCCACACTGGTTTTTCGGTGGTTTCTTTAACTTAGACCGGGCTGATTTTTACGAGCCAAACTATGCACAATTATACTTTAGGTATTATTTCAATCCGGTGTATAGCGAAATGGCCTTTCCAGGAACTCCTGTAGTACCTTACGCAGATTATTAATATATGCTAAACACCTCAATAATACTTTTATAATGAGGTGTTTGGCTATACCCACTATTTCTACCAACTGTCGCAAGCACTTCCCCTAACCATAAGGTCTATGTATACTTAGCCGCAGTTGTAGCTAGGATAAAGGTGTGACTCTTACCACTAAGTAACACCTTAGTAAGCAAACCATTATCTTAGCTGCATAAAAAACATTCATGGCCGCCCGTTCAGTTAGTGCATTACTTACACGAACAATAAAAGCAAAAATAAAAGGCCGCAATAACAATATAAGTTAGGAAGTAAATATGAGTTCATCTTCAAATGGGGGGTTTTTCGGCCACCCAAAAGGACTTTCAACACTGTTCTTCACTGAGATGTGGGAACGAATGAGTTACTATGGTATGCGAGCATTGTTGGTGTTATTTATGACCGCAAGCTTACAAAAAGAAGGTTTAGCATTTACTGTTGCCTCTGCTTCTGCAATATATGGTTTATACACTGGTGCTGTATACTTCTTAGGCTTGCCAGGGGGTTGGCTTGCTGACCGCGTATTTGGCGGTCAAAAAGCGGTATGGTACGGCGGTGTCATTATCATGATTGGTCACATTATTTTAGCCATACCACATGAGTATTCATTTTTTATCGGATTGATTTTTGTAGCCTCCGGTACGGGTTTATTAAAACCAAATATCAGCGCGATGGTTGGTCAGCTATATTCTAGTGAAGACGACCGCCGTGATAGTGGTTTTGCCATTTACTACATGGGCATTAACTTAGGTTCGATTATTGGTTACTACGTATGTGGCTACTTTATGGAAAATGTAGGCTGGCACTGGGCGTTTGGTGCAGCAGCGGTAGGTATGGGGATTGGTTTAATTCAATATCACTTCACCACAAAGCATTTACCTACTCATAGCTCAGCTCCCGCGAATCCATTAAGTGAGCGAGGCATGACTCGTACTTGGTTTGCCATCGCAGCTTTTATAATTATTGTCGCATCGATTGTAGCTGCCGCTATGACAGGCGCTTTAGTTATTGATCCAGTAGAAGTTGCTGGCTACGTTGCCATTGTATTCACACTTATCTTCTTTGCTTACTTTGGTATTATCTATTTTAAGGGAAATCTAACTGAAGCTGAAAAACGCCGTATGTGGGCACTCTTCTTAGTGTGTGTTGCTTCAGCATGTTTCTGGTCTGGTTTTGAGCAAGCAGGCTCGTCACTTAATTTATTTGCTCGTGATTATACTGATCGTTTAGTTGGCTCCTTTGAAATCCCTACTGCGTGGTTCCAATCACTAAACGCAATTTTTATTATTGTACTTTCGCCATTTTTTGCAGCCCTTTGGATCAACTTATCAAAAAGCATGATTTCGCCTTCTTATAGTGTGAAGTGTGCATTTGGGTTGATCATCATGGCATCAGGCTTCTTAGTAATGTTTATGGCGGCTCAATATGCTGCTGAAGGCTTAAAAGTAGCACCTTACTGGTTAGTTACTACCTACTTCCTACATACTGTGGGTGAGCTTTGTTTAAGCCCTATAGCATTAAGCGCTGTGAGCCGTTTATCTCCGCAACGCTTCTCAGGTCAGATGATGGGTGTCTTTGTATTAACCTACTCTATCGGTAATATTATTGCAGGTTTACTAGCAGGTGGCTTTGATCCTAAAAACATGCAAGACATTCCTTACCTTTACCTACAAATTGCGCTATTTAGTATTGGCGTAGGTATTGTACTAGTGCTAATGAGTTTTAAAGCTAAAATATGGGAAAAACAAGGTCTAACTGAAACAAGTACTCAATAGAACCTAGGTTTTATGAATTAGTATCAAAGTATTTTCTTATAAGGCAAGATAGCAATATCTTGCCTTATCACTTTCAAGCACATCATTTAAACTTTCTCACCTTTAGTAACTAAAAATAATCCTTACGACAAATAAGTAAAATACTCTGCAGTAATATAAAAACCAGCCTATTTAATGCATATTCAAAGCATTCATGAGTGATTTTTTCTACAAGCTTGTTTCTAAAACTGATATAATTAAGCTACTCAACTAAGTGGTAGTACAGGTATATGTCTTTTTCTTCATTAATTAAATTCCCTATTTTTATAACAGCTTTAGCTCTACTAAGTAGTTGTGGCGGTGACAATACGAAAAAAGATATTAACTTTGAGGTTGAAGAAACAGGCTTAGTGATTTCTGCAAATAATGGCTTAGTTGAAAGTTTTGATAACAATTTAGTTCAGTTAAACGCCCCCGCTAATTCCGTTACAACTGACACTAGCTTTATTTTTAGTAAAGCCGAGTTAGATACTCCTAATAAAGAGCTTAATATTGTTTCCCCTCTTTATACATTTAGTCCCCAAGATCTAGTATTCAAAAAGCCTGTTACCATTAAAATTGATGTTACAAGTACTGAACCACAGCAGCTTTTAACTATAGTGCAATTAATTGATGGTCTCTGGCAGCCTTTAACCACTATAACCAGTGGCTCAAACAGCGTCAGTGCATCAATGACTAACTTTGGTACTTTCGCTGTTCAAACAAGAACGGAACCTACAATAACAACAAATATAGGTCCTACCTGTACAGCTAATCAGTCAAGTCAAACTCTACGCTTTATCCACGTTGCTGATTTACACGCCCGCTTTGGCTTCAAAGAAAAGTACTTTAGCCACATTAAAGGCTATTATAACAACGCAATAGCAGAGCAACCTTACACCGTATTTACAAATGGTGGCGACGATTATGAAAAAGGCACCGTTGCGGAACAAACCTCTATGGGAAAAGCCACCGTTGAAGCAATAAAAGCGATGGAGTTTGATGTTAGAGTTATTGGCAATCATGATTATGCTTGGGGACCGGAACAGCTGGTTGAGTACGCTAATGACGACCACGCTATCGTATTAGCAAGTAATACCAGTTATGAAGGGTCTCCACAGAGCAAGACTTTGATGGAGTAGATTTCTCAATTGTTCAAATAGGCTGCCTTAAAGTAGGCTTTTTTGGCATGACCTCTGTACCATGGAACGAACTTGATGAACCCCTGGAAGACGATCCAATCCCAGACTTTATCCGTAACTTTAAAATGAACTGGCAATGGCAAGATATTGCAGAAAATATTGTGAATCAATACCGCCAAGATGTCGATTATATGATTATGCTTAGTCACCTTGGTGAAGGTCATGATATTCGCATCGCAGAGAATGTGCCAGGCATTGATCTTGTGCTTGGCGGACACACTCATGGCGGTGAAAATTATCAACAACTTGAAAACGGCAGTATTGTTATACAACCTAACTTCTTTGCTCAAGGGCTGACTGATTTAACACTTACTTTTGATTCAGGCACAAAAATACTTACGAATATTGATTACGAAACTGTAGCAACATCTGCCATCTCACCTACAGATGAGCAACTGCAGAATGAAATAGATTCAATAATGGGTAAATATGCACCGGATGCAAATACTGAAATAGCAATTTCAGAAAACTACCCTACAGCAGAACAAGTCATGGAAATTACAGCGTTAAGCACAAAATACCAATACAAAGTGGATGCTGTATTATTTGATTCAGCTCAAGTACAAACTCGCTGGACGCCAGGCACACTAACACAAGAAGATTTTCATAATGCATTCCAAGTGGAAAGACAGCCTTCTAACACGCCTGGTTTTAGCGCAATCTATCAGGTAACAGTGTCAGGTTCACAATTAAAATCCATTGTCGCTAGTAAACCTGACTGGATATCTCTTCTCCCTGAATCTATCAATGATGGCGATAATTACACCTTGGCTTTACAAAAAGGTCCCGCATTCAATGGTAAGCAATTTTTTAGCAATATCAGTTTTTCTGAGCCTGTTTTATTAGCTGAAACCTGGGAATTGCTTGATAAATATGCCCGCTATCGCACCAGCCAATGTTTACATATCGATACGGATAAAAAACTTTATGCTTGTCAAAGCCTAGATAATGTAACCGTTTGGAACTTTAACGATGCAAGCGATCCATTCCAAGCGGATTATGGCCCTTCAACACTTAACTACTATGATCCAAACAGTACAAATTGGGGTCCAGAGGAAAGTATATTTGATACCACTACCTCACTAGAGATAGACGACTTTATTGATGGGCCATCAGGCGTTCTTGCTTTTACTGATCACTCACCTGATGAGGGATTCCAGATCACTTTAAACACTCCTGCTAATGGTGACTTTATAGATAAAGATTTAGTGTCAGACTACACCCTAGTGATGGATATTTACTGGCCATATGCCACCAAAGATATCTATCGAGCTGTCGTTCAAACAAGCATCGACAATACTCCTGACGACGATGCTGACATTTTTATTAATCCTGTTGGCGGATACGGTAAATCAACAAGTGAAAGTGGCTATTTTGGGGCTACTCAATCAGATGCTTGGCATCGTGTAGCCCTTGTATTCTATACAGCACCAAACGACGGTGTATTTGAGGTGTATATAGACGGAGAGTTGGCAGGTGTAAAAACTGAGGGAGAAATTAACCGCCGTTGGGCACTCAATAAAGCCGTATTACTATTAACTGATGATAATTATGAAACAGAACCTGGGTATTTAAATGCACTGCTGTATGCTGGTCGCAGTTTGACTCGAGATGAAATAAAAACAATGGGAGGCCCACAACAATTACTTCAATTTCAGCCCAGCACACGTACCTTAAATAAAAAAGTAGAGCGTCATTATCAAAATGCGCCCACCATCAGGCCTAACCTTTGGCTTGAGCAACGAAGTAAATTCTTTAACAATCGCAGTGAAAATGTAAAGAATTAATTACGCATAAAAATAAAATATAGGGATATTACTCCCTATTTTATCACTACACCTTCTTTTTAAAGTGCAATAAAATCAATAGCAAAAACACAAATTCATGTAACACAACTCGCAGGGATTTATGTGTTTATGTCAAAACCTAACCTGTGAACTATTTCCTTTGAACGACCCGTCACATTTAATTTACAAAGGGCCTATTAGCTAAATAATTTCTCTGTCTTCCCCTTAATCAATTAATAGTTAATCATCTGTAAATTGATACAACAAAACGCAGTGTTTGATTGCGGGAGAATTATTATGAGTGAAGTGAATAACCCTTTAGGTTTAGTTGGTATTGAGTTTACTGAATACGCAACACCAGACGCTGACTACATGGATAAAGTATTTACCGATTTTGGTTTTTCTAAGTTAAAAACATTTAAAGGTAAAGATATCGTTTATTACAATCAGAACGATATTCACTTTTTACTTAATAATGAACGTGATGGTTTTTCTGCTGAATTTGCAAAAAGCCATGGGCCTGCTATTTGTTCAATGGGCTGGCGTGTTGAGAATGCACAAAAAGCATTTGAAACAGCAGTAAAGCGTGGTGCAAAGCCTGCTACTGGTTCGGAAAATAAAGATTTACCCTATCCAGCAATCTATGGCATCGGCGATAGTTTAATTTACTTTATTGAACAGTTTGGCAGTAAGGGGTCAATCTACGACAATGACTTTGAAGACTTAAGCGAACAAAATGTAGTTGATAGTAAAGGTTTCCTGCGCATCGATCACTTAACTAACAATGTTTATAAAGGCACTATGGACACATGGGCGAACTTTTATAAAGACGTGTTTGGTTTTACAGAAGTACGTTACTTTGACATTAAAGGTCAAAAAACGGCTTTATTATCATATGCATTAAAATCACCATGTGGCACCTTCTCCATTCCTATTAACGAAGGTAAAGGTAGCGATAATAACCAAATAGATGAATACCTAGGTGAGTATAATGGCCCGGGAGTTCAACATTTAGCATTTTTAACTGATGACTTAGTAAGCTCACTAGATAAACTTGATAAATCAACTATCGCGACCCTTGATATTATCCCTGAGTATTACGAAACAATTTTTGATCGTGTACCTTGGGTTGCTGAAGATAAAGAAAAAATCCGTGAGCACCAAATATTAGTCGATAGTCAAAGCGAAAACTGCTATTTACTACAAATTTTCTCAAAGAACTTATTTGGCCCAATTTTTATCGAAATGATTCAACGTGTTGATGATGGTGGATTTGGTGAAGGTAACTTTCAAGCACTGTTTGAATCAATTGAACGTGATCAAGAGCGTCGCGGCGTTTTATAAAACCGATATTACAAAACGAAAGCAGCGAAGCGTTCGCTGCTTTCGTTGTTTATCTCAATTAAGTTAAAGAGACATGTTTTAAATTACGCTATAGAGCACTATATGAGGTGTATGCGTAGTCTTACAAAAGAAAAGGAAATAAAATGAGCTTAATTAATGAAACCCATGATATTAATTTAAAAAGTTGGGTAACATCTGCCAATGTTGCTAACTGCGACTTCCCTATTCAAAATTTACCTTTTGCAGAAGTTCGTCGTAAAAACAGTAGTGAAGCATTTCGTGGCGCCGTTGCTATTGGTGATCAAGTTATCGATCTTACAAAAGTAAATGAGCTAGCTATTTTTTCAGGCGATGCGCAAACAGCTATCGTTGCAGCAAGTCAAACCACTTTAAATGAATTTATGGCCCTTGGTCAGCAATACTGGTCAGCACTTCGTTTAGCTCTTTCGAAAGCGTTACGTGAAGATGCTGCTGAGCAAGCAACACTTTCTGATGCACTTATCGCCCAAACTGACATTGAATTTGCGTTACCGTGTCGTATTGGCGACTACACTGATTTTTATACATCAATTTACCACGCAACCGCTGTGGGTAGCTTGTTCCGCCCAGATAACCCTTTACTGCCTAATTATAAATGGGTGCCTATTGGTTATCATGGTCGTTCATCATCAATTGATGTATCAGGCCAAGCTTTCCATCGCCCTAAAGGCCAAACTAAAGCACCAGACGCTGACGTTCCTTCATTTGGTCCATGTAAACGCTTAGATTACGAGCTAGAATTAGGTATTTACCTTGGTAAAGCTAATGAGCTTGGTGATGCGATTGCAATTGAAAATGCTGAGAACCACGTGTTTGGTTTTTGCGTATTTAACGACTGGTCAGCACGCGACTTACAAGCGTGGGAATATCAGCCACTAGGTCCGTTCCTTGCTAAAAACTTTGCTTCTACTGTTTCTCCTTGGATTGTAACTACTGAAGCACTTGCACCATACAGGACTTCTTGGACGCGTGACGAAAACGATCCACAACCAATGGATTATTTAGAATCAACAGATAACCGCAAGCAAGGTGCTTTTGATATTAAGATGGATGTACAAATCGAAACGCAAAAAATGCGCGACGAAAGCCACGCTCCAGAGCAAGTATCAAAATCAAGCTTTAAGCACTCTTACTGGACCGTTGCGCAAATGGTTACTCATCATACGGTAAACGGTTGTAATTTCATGCCTGGTGATATGTTAGGGTCAGGCACACAATCAGGTCCTACTCACGAAGAAGCAGGTTCACTACTTGAACTTTCTCATGGTGGTAAAGAGCAAATTACCCTGAGCAATGGTGAAAAGCGCAGCTTTTTAGAAGATGGCGATAATGTCATTATGCGTGGTTGGTGTGAAGCGGATGGCTTTGTACGCATTGGCTTTGGCTCAGTAGCTGGTACTGTACTTCCAGCTAAGTAACTAAAATATTAGCATTTATTAAAGTTATTTATTGTAAGGAGGCAACTAACGCCTCCTTTTTTACGACTAGTTACATTTTTTTTCTGGCTTTTCTAGCTCAGGTTGCTATCTTAAACTGGTTTATAGTCAGTCTTTATGTGTTATGTCAGTATTTATTAAGTCTTTTTATCATCGGTTTTTTCCAGCTAGACAGCTGTTGATCCGCCAAAATGGCGAAGTAAAGCACCTAGTATTAGCACCTTGGTTACAGATAACGGCTGTGTTGATTGTTTTTTCTGCAATTGTATGGCTAAGCGTGTCTACTTTACAGGTTTATACGCAAACACATCACATTTCTGATATAGAACAAAGTCAACATTCTAAACAGCAACAATGGCAACAACAACGTAAAGCCCAACAAGCCCTCTATGAGAAACAACTAGAACAACTATCTGCGCTTGAACAAAAGCAAGCCTTGTTACAAAGCATGATTGACTCCCTGCCAGCTTCAATGAGCACCACCGACGCTGTAACTGATCCTGATGAGGTCATTAAAGAAAAGCAAAGCGAGTTTCATGAACCTTTAATTGATAAAAGCCCTACTAATACTCAAGTACAATCAAAATCGCTAAGTGTTGAGCAGCGTTTTGCATCACTTAATAACCAATACCAGCAAAGCTTTCTCAACATCGAACAACAAATTGAGCGAAGACAGCAAGACATTGTAACCATGCTTAAGGGCGCTGGATTAGATACCGCCCTTGCCCAGCAATTAAATGGCGAAGCAACACCGGTTGCACAAGGTGGTCCACTTGATTTATTTGATGAATCAAAAATCCCTAGCAAGTTTATAGCTATTGCTGACAAACTATTGACCTTGAATAACCTTGAAAATTTACTAAACGAATTACCGCAAACACTGCCTGCGGCTGATTATTATATTTCAAGTAGTTTTGGTATACGTAAAGATCCCATGAATAAGCGTCATGCTTATCATAAAGGGGTTGATTTAGCCGGTCGGCATAAATCTAAAATTTTTGCTCCTGCATCAGGCACCGTATTACGTGCAGGTCGCAACGGCGGTTATGGTAACTTTATAGAGCTTAAACATAAAAATGGCTTTGTAACTCGTTTTGGCCACCTTAATAAAATAAATGTAAAAAAAGGCCAAGAAATTAATAAGAATGATGTTATTGGCTTAATGGGAAGTACGGGGAGAAGTACAGGTACTCACTTACATTATGAAGTATTACTTAACGACAAGCATGTCAATCCAGTAAAAATAACAAAGGCGCTTTCTCGTGTTCGGTAAAAAAAAACAACCTACCGCTAGCTCTGCTGGCAGTGCATTAAAAAAAACAAACCACGCTCCTTCTATCATTTCAGAAGGTATTAGGTTCACAGGCTCTTTAGTAAGCCTAGGTGAAGTACAATTAGATGGCCGTGTTGATGGTGATGTACGGACAAGCCATCTAATAATTGGTCACACAGGGGTTGTTGAGGGAAGTGTATGTGCCGATAGCGTGATAGTTAAAGGCAAAATCATTGGTTCGTTAAATGCCAGCAAAGTAATTATTGAAAGCTCAGCACAAGTTCATGGTGATGTTTATCAAGACTCGTTGAGTATTGAAGCAGGTGCCACTATAGAAGGTAATTTAAAACAACGTCATGAAGCTGAAACAATTGAGCTAATTGCTTCAAACGATGATAATAAATCAGAGCTTACCTCGGTGCTAGATGATGAAGATAACGACTTGTCATTTTTCAATAAACAAGCCGCTGAAAAAAAGTAACCTTTATTCGCTGAGTTTTTCTTAGTGCTTTTTCATCTTGGTTTTTTCTTCTCAGTAATGTACATAGTGATATCTGCGGTGAACACCAGTTCATCGCGAGTATTATAAAGTTTAACGGGTACAATTAAATCTTCTTTATCTTGCCACTGTCTTGGCATGTCTATCTCTGCAACCGCAGTAACATCTGTGTCTACTTTTGCTAAATATTGTACAGTCATGCCTTTTGGGATCCAACGATGGGTTTTAAACGGCACTGTGGAATCAACCAACACACCTGCGCACAACTCAGCTAAATTACACTGTGCAATCGCATGAATCGTTCCAATATGATTAAATATACTACGTCGCTTCTTAACCATTGCACTACAATAACCATCGCTAACATCTAAAATATAGGGTTTTATAGAAGCAAAGTAAGGGGCTTTAAAGCATACAGCTTTACTAAAAAGCCAATTCCCACATGGCCACTTGCGCATCTTAAGCCACGTTTTTAACACCGCTGATTTATCACTCATGCATTACTCTATTTAGCAAAATTGTTATAATTACAAATTAACACATCAGACCAGTTAGAAAAAGTTTAATTTAATATGGCTAAATATAATATTTTTCCTTTGTGATTAAAAATGACTACGTATGTACCCTATTAATACTTTCAATTTAATCTGCGGCGCCCTAAAATAGCAGTCCAAAGGAGAACTCATGCATACTCGCTCAATACCACCTAACCGCAGCTTACTCGTTATCTTAGTACTACTAGTTATTTTTTGCCCGCTGGGCATCGATATTTATTTGCCCGCCTTCCCTGCCATCGCAGAGCAACTTAAGGTTAGCGAACAGCAACTCCAACAGACAGTGGCAATATTTATGCTCACTGTTGGTTTAGGGCAGCTCATTGCTGGGCCATTAGCAGATAAGTTCGGCCGAAAGCCAGTGGCATTATTTGGTGTAAGCACTTACGGTATAGCAGCCGTACTGGCCTTTTATGCTCCAACTTTTAAGGTGTTAATGTTCGCAAGAGCCATACAAGGGCTTGGCGCATGCGCTACCTTCGTGATTGCATTTGCAATTGTCAGAGATAAGTATGGCAGTGAGCGCAGCGGCCAAATGATCACTTATCTAAATGGAATTGTTTGTTTTATTCCTGCGCTCGCCCCTATTTTAGGCGCTTGGCTCACTGTACAATTTGGTTGGCGGATTAACTTTTTATTTTTAGCCTTATTCGCATTAATTGGCTTACTTATTACGCTATTTTTATTTAAAGAAACTCGCCCTGAAAACACTTTATACCGAGGCCACATTCTTGATTTAAGACGCTTCATACCAATAATAAAAGACCCAATATTTTTGTTTAATAGCTGTATTTGCATGATTTCTATGTCGGCTATTTTAGCTTACGTAACGTTAGCACCAGGCTGGCTTATTACCGAGCTTGGCGGTACAGTCAGTGATTTCACCTTTTGGTTTACCATTAATGCTATTTTAAGTATTGTCGCCAGTTTCATCGCGCCGATGTATATTAGAAAACACAGCCAAACAGCCTTACGATTAGGGTTGAGTCTACTCGTGCTTGCAGGCGTAATACTTGTCCTTACCAGCCACATCAAAACAGCCCTAGCATTTATGTTGCCTATTTTACTTTCTGCACTGGGTTTTGCATTAACCATGGGCTCTGCAGCAGGTAAAGCGCTTTCAGGCTTCGCTCAACAAGCAGGGACGGCGTCCGCGTTACTTGGAGTAATGCAAATGAGTGGCGCGAGTATCTTAGTGGTAGTCACTCAATTTAGTGGGCTATCAACCCCACTCCTTATTGCGTTACACTTACTATTTTTACTGCCTCTTTGGGCTATACTACTGACTAAGCAGGCTCATAAATTTCACTCAACATAATGTGAATAATAACGATGATAAACCCTGAATTTTTGCTCTCTTTTTTAGCAGCTAGCTTTTTAATTGCGATAGCACCGGGGCCTTCAAACGCTTTTTTAATGGCGCAAACATTTGCAAATGGCCGCGCTGCGGGGTTGCAAAGTGCATTTGGTTTCGCTTTAGGTGGTGTCGTTCATACTTTTTTTGCTGTAGTTGGCTTAACCGCTATTTTAAAAGCCTCTGAAACAGCCTACACAATAGTACAGTATGCAGGTGCAACTTATCTTTGTTACTTAGGTGTAGTGATGATTACAAGCACGTTTATGAAATCTTTATGCAATAGCCCAGACAAGCCCCATATCACAACCAAGAAAAAGTCGAATGTGATGTTTCAAGCCATGGTGACTGAAGTATTAAACCCTAAAGTTGCACTGTTTTTTATTGCCTTTATACCGCAATTTGTTGATCCGAGCTTAACCACATCGACTACTTTTCAGCTGGCTTTTTTTGGTTTGCTGTATCCTATTTTTGCTTTTCCGATTGACTGCACATATATTTACTTTGGCGATAAAATTGCAAAGTATTTCCACTCGCATCCAAAAAGCCAAATTTATATCGACCAAATTACCGGTGTAGTGTTTATCGCACTCGCAATAAATCTTCTTATATAATGAAAATTGAGTCAATATGGAACAAAAACAACAATCACTCCCAGCTAAAAAAAATATTGCGCTTGTTGCCCACGACGGTAAAAAAGCAGCCTTGAAACTTTGGTGTGAAAAGCACCAACAAATCCTTAGCGAACATACTTTATATGGCACAGGTACAACGGGCCTTTTAATTGAACGAAGTACAGGTTTAGATGTAGTTAAACTATTAAGCGGTCCGATGGGCGGCGATCAGCAACTAGGCGCAAAAATTGCCGAACATGAAGTGCATATGTTGGTCTTTTTTTGGGATCCTCTAGCTTCTCAGCCACACGACCCTGATGTAAAAGCGTTATTACGCTTAGCTGCGGTGTGGAATATTCCTGTAGCGTGTAATGAAGTCAGTGCAGATATGCTCTTAAGCTCACCGATGATGGACGCAGAGCTTGACCGCAGCCTTCCAGATTACGAAAAATACTTAGCTACTCGCCAAATTACCTTATAAAAGCTTTAGCGATAAAGCATCTGTGCCCACTTTGTTAGCCCAGCAGTAACGCTACCAAAGTGGTCGCCATTGATCATCGGGATATTGCCTAAGTGTTCACTAAGCGCCGCTTTAACAAGCGGTGATTGTGCGCTGCCTCCTGTTAAATAAATAACATCAGGCGCGGTACCTGCATCTTTAATTGCTTGCTGCGCTAACTCTACAATTTGCTTAATACTACTATCTACAGCCAAGCCTAGTTCTGCCAGGGTTATATTTTTATCAAGAGCATCCGCTAAAAAACCTAAATTACAGTTAAACTCAGGTTGTGATGACAAGGCGATTTTTGCTGCTTCACCTTGCTGTACTAATTGATGCCCTTGCTTATTTTGCTGTAAATCAATTAGACGCTTAAATAGCTCAGGCTCACTAACATCTCTTAGTTGAGCGATAAGCTCGCGGGTATTCGCTTTACTATAAAATTGACTTTGTAAATTTACATCATTAATTTTACAAGCTTGCCAAAATGCTTGGTTTGGTAAAGGTAAACCTGATTTAAACTGGCTTCCTAAGCCCAATAGAGGCATTAAACCGTGGTAGCTTAAAGCAATGTCTAAGTCATTACCGCCAATACGCTTACCACTGTGTGCTAAAAAGTCATTATCTCGCTCGCTATTGTCTCGAAAGCTCGGCCCCATTTGCACAAATGAACAATCGCTGGTACCGCCACCAATATCAATCACTAAAACTTTCTTATCTATAGTTAAGTTGGTTTCATATTCAATACCTGCCGCTAATGGCTCATATAAAAAAGCCACCTCGGTAAAGCCTGCACGTTGTGCAGCACGCTCTAAAATATTCAATGCCTGCTGGTTAGACTCTTCTGCGCCCACTGCCTGAAAGTTAACTGGTCGCCCTATCACTGTATGGGTTAGGCTTTTTTGTAATGAGTTTTCCGCGCGTTGTTTAATATTTAAGATCATTGCAGTGGCGATATCTTCAAAAAAATTGATTTGTGCCTGCTTTAGTCCTACCGCGCCAAAAAAAGATTTTGGGGACTTAACAAAATACCCTTCGTCAGGAAATTGCGTATATTCTTCGATTGCTTCGCGCCCGACAAAAATAGCTTTATCGCCACTTTGAAAGTCTAGCTCTGATTTAATTCGCGTCATACTATTTAATAGTGGCTGGCGTGTTTGTAAAAATACAGCTTCGTGGTGAGTACCTTTTAGATGTTCAGTTACATAATCAACCACTAATGCAGAATGTGGTGTATATAAAGTAGACGGTAAAAAATGTTTACCTTGCTCAAGGGGGACAAGCTCTACTGTTTGCTGCGCATTCATTACACCCATTGCACAATTTGAACTACCATAATCAAAACCAACCAACATTTTGCCACCACTAGAACGCTAAAAGGCCGCGCAATTTAGCACGTTTGATGATTTTATTGAAACTTTATTACTGCTTGCGCACCCGTAAAAAACTAGCAAAGCGCGGCAAACCATTTTTAGTAAATCCATGATACCGGTAAGTAATAGTCGCACCGATTGCAGGAGGATTAGCTCGCTCATTATCACTGAATCCTGTGCCGATTGAAAACATGACTCCGCTATCCGTTTTAACTCTAAGAGCCCCCATCATACCGCTATATTTTCCTTTACCGGGCAAGTATGCCATAACGATTGCTTCGTCATCTAAATAAGGCTTTAACTTTAATAAAGCATTACTTCGACCATCTTTATGCTTTGCGCTTTTCAGGTGTAACATCACCCCCTCTGCGCCACCTTTAATCAACTCATCAAAGTACCGGTTAAGCTCACTATTATTAGCAAATTGATGTTGCATCACTGCTCTTATATGTTTTGCAGAGACCTCCTTAACTAAAGCATGGTAGTTATTGGCTCTTTTAATGAAAGGCTGAGTATCATTAGGCATATCGAAAATTTGATAAGTCACTTTCTGCCACTCTTTATCAATTGGTTGATGCTTAGAGACAATGCTACTGAGGGCTGAAAAATCTTGGCGCTTTGTCCAAAGTTCGCCATCTAACCAACGATTGGGTAATACTTGGGTAAACCATTTTGGCGCATATATTTTATTGCCATTTCGAGTTACAAGCTCCGCCCCCGTCCAAATAGCCCGAATACCGTCAAACTTTTCGCTAACTAAGTAATCACTAATTGCCTGTTCACTATCAGTTTGGTAAATATTTGCCAACTGTACTTGAGGATCAGGGCTTGCAAATACACCAAAACTTATTAGTGAAAGAACAAGCATAAAAAACGATAAATAAGACTGTGTAGATGTGTACATACCAGCATCCTTGCCAATTGATAAAATAAGTACTCTAATTATAGCTTAGTTTGCACCCACCGCCAGACAGCCTGAAGACTATCAAATCGTCCCATGGCTTTGGCAAAATCGTGGCTTACAGTATGTTGATTAGGTATAGCCATCACCGCTATTCCCGCATTGCTTGCTGATGTAACTCCTGTATGAGTGTCTTCAATAGCAATAGCCTCGCTTGGCTTTATACCGAGATGTGTTAAAGCGCGTAAATAAGGCTCGCCAGCTGGCTTTGGATTGGTTACATCGTCTTTAGTTATCACACAATCAAAATAATCATAAAAGCCGTAGCCTTTTAAAATAGGAAGTGCTTCATGGCGGGCACTGCCCGTCACTAATGCCATTTTTAAACCGCTCGCTTTAACTGCTTTTAATATCTCTTTGCTAAACGGCATTAATGGAGGGAGATTAGTTACAACGTATTTTTCAAAGTAATCATATTTGGCCTTTGCTAATTGCTCAGGCAGAATATCGAGTTGATATTCTGCAATAACATTCTCTGCCGCTATTAAAGTAGGTTGACCTGAAAACTGCTGGCAAAATGCGGCTTCTTCATAGCAAATATTGTACTTGGCAAGCACCTCGTTCCAACAGTTAAAGTGCAGACTCTCAGAATCAACTAAGGTACCGTCCATATCAAATAGTATTGCTTTTAACGTCATACTCATTCCTTTATATTTAGATAATAGACAAAAAAAAGGCGCTCGAAGCACCTTTAATTGATAACTTATTCAGTTAATCCCGCTGGCGGTTCCGCAGAAGCTTCCTCACCGGTTTCAACATCCACTAGCTCATAACCACGTTCTTTTCTAACAACTTTTAGTGCTGGCTTTTCAAAAGCGGTTTTTAAACGATCGCTATCAGCTAATAGTTCTTCAACCGTATTACCAAATGGCGCGGCACCGGTTTCAGACCAGTTAGTTACTTTACCATTGAGGTTATATTCTACTTCGTGAATTTGATATTGCGCAGCTTCATCTTTAGTTGCTTCACAATAAATTACTCGATAATTCCAAAATCCGGCCATTATTTATCTCTTCTGTATATAAATTAATTATCGCTACTTTAGCAGCAACGTTTATTAATATAAACGAAAAAACCGTTTTAAAAGCCGGTATTATGTGCACTAATTAACTAACTTTAAAAGAGGCAGTGAATTAATTAAGTTATTTAATTAAGTTATTTAATTAACCTTCATTTTAGAAAAGCTTCTTTAGGAATCGACATGCAATAATCCCAAATCAGTTGCTGAGCGACAATATTTTTACTGTTTTTTACTTTTAGATTCTCATAGCTTTCATAATACTTAGTGACAACATCAAGCTTTCTCATCTTTAGAGTCTTATCAACACTTAAAGATGATTTTTCATCATCCCATGGTTCCAAGACCGCGCTAGGAACCGGGATATAGCCGTCTAATTCATAGTGATAAGACAAATCAGCAGACAACTCGTCTATCAATTTCCCTTCCTTGAAGTGCTTCCTATGCATACTTGCAGCAACACTCCCCGCACTCACGGCAATTCCCATACAGCTAGATAGCTTCTCTTTCGACAGCCCATCAAGAGCCATAAGATTTCTAATGCTGGGCTGTACGGACCAGTGAAACTCACCTAAATAAGGGTTAACAACGGGTACATCAAAGTCTTCAGCGACAGCGTAGCCACCAATAAATATTGCTGACCCCATAAGACAAAAAGAACAAGCCTTAAATATTACATTCATTTTAAACCTCAATAAAACATTACATTATTACACAGTCAAAAAACGCCAGAACTTATATAGCTTTCAGTATCCTAGCTTGGGCGAAAATCAACCAAGCTTGCAGGAGTATTAAATCAAATAACGTTTTGTGAGCCTCGCAAGACTTGAACTCAAACTGTATAAAATACAGTAGAAACTTTTAATATGAAATTTTCTGGAACAATTTCATTAATCCCTAAAGAAACAGGCTGTAATGAGCTCGAGACGACATTACATTTCCCTAAAATAATAACGCAGAAATGTAAAAATGGACGACAAAATAAAGACTCAATAATTAAACTTGGGATTAAAGCAGAAACAGCCACAGGTAACTTCTGTGTTTTTTTTATACGTTTCCTTGCGGTGACATGAATAACTGCGGGCTGCTTATATTTTGCACCTAGCGCCTCGCCAGCGGCAGGAGAAAATGAAGTACCTACTATAAATAACAACGTTGTATTAATTAAGGTTGCTAACGCAGATATTTTCATGTCGTGCTTTAACCTTTTTAGTGCTCGCTTGTTAAACGGCTTCGGGGTTGCGTTTAATTCACTCGATGAGTTCGGGCAATTTTTTTTCGGCTTATAATAAGTGGTATGAGCCTATGTTATTGCGGGAATAAAATAAGCAAACTGAATTAAAA
>NZ_JBQSVO010000068.1:0-20758 GCF_052376275.1 Pseudoalteromonas sp. AOP7-A1-14
CGTTGTTTAAATGGCTTTTCGTACCACTACACAGCACCGTATTTACGCACGTAAAATTAAGAAATCTTTTTAAACAGCATCATAGCCGACTAAGATATCTGTCATCATAATCATTAAAGCAGAGTAACTTGCTCCCGTAACATACCAAGCTTCTGGATCAACAACATGAATATGCTTATTTTTCCAGGCTTTCGTTTTACGTAGTAATGGGTTATCTAAATTCTGATAACTTATTGTTGATTTACCCTCCATAACGGCCGTTCTATCAATGACGTAAATAATGTCAGGATCATATTTATAAATAAACTCATGGGAAATAGGTTGTCCATGGGAACCCGCTTCAACGGAAGGGCTTGCAGACTTCATACCTAGTGCACTATAAATAAATCCATAGCGTGATTGTGGGCCAAAAAACCGTAATGCACCGTTGTTGTGCAGGATTATCATTGCAGTTTCAGAACGGTTTTCAATTTTCGTTCGTGTGCTTTGTATTTTGACTTCTAATTTATCAACAACCTGATTCGCTCTAACTTGTTTGTTAAAGATCTTCCCCACAGAGAGTATATGCTCTTCAATTTTTTTAATTTGGTCATCACTACTTTGCATATAGTTAACCTCTGAATACAAGGTCGGTGCTAATTTAGAGAGTGCTTGGTAATGGTTTGCTTGTAATGATGAAATTAAGATTAAATCAGGTTTGAGTGCATAGATTCGCTCTAAGTTAGGCTGCACAATTGCGCCTAAATCTTGAATATCCGGGTCTTTTTCAAAATTAGCTAAAAAATGAGGAACAAAGTCTTTTGGCATACCTGCTATTGGGATATGTAATTGCGCTAAAGTATCAACTTCATTCATATCTAAAGCAATAACCTTTTTAGGTATCGAATTAATTACGCTCGTTCCTAAACTATGGGTAATTTTAATTGGTTCAAACTGGCTATTTTGGTCTATAACCTGCACATTGTCTTCAGTAACTGGCCCACATCCACTGAGAATTATAAGGAGTGTTAATGAAAATAATTGCTTTATTCGTTGGGTCATCGTCTTTGCTCTGCTGTTAAATTAAAGTAATTACAAATAGTCCCTGTTTTGCTCTGCAAAATTTCTATATTTAGTTCATATAAGTCGCGTAAATTATCTTCAGTAATGACGTGATTTATAGAGCCAGAGCTGTGAATTTTGCCGTTTTTCATGGCGACTAGATGATCTGAATAGTTTGCTGCAAAATTAATATCATGCACGACTAAAACTATTGTTCGTTGTTGTTCGTTACATAGCCGTCTTAATGCGTTCATAATGTGCGCGCCATGTTTCATATCTAAATTATTGAGTGGTTCATCAAGTAATAAATACGGTGTTTGTTGGGCAATTGTCATCGCTAAAAAGGCCATTTGCCGCTGCCCACCACTTAACTCATCGATATAAGCATTTCTAAGAGAAGTTAAAGATAGAAAATCCAGTGCATCATCGATAACCCGTTCATCTAGCTTCGTAAGCGCACCTCGGTTATGAGGAAACCGACCAAATGCGACAAGTTCTCGTACCTTTATTTTCAAATCAAAATGGGGCGTTTGCCTCAATGTTGCGACTTGCAACGCATACTGGCGTAGAGGTGTTGTGTAAATATTTTTATTATTTAGCTCTATACCTCCTGATGTTTGTGCTAACAGTCGCCCTATTGTCATTAATAGAGTACTTTTCCCAGCACCATTTGGTCCAATCAAGGAACTCACTTTATGTACAGGAAAATCAATATTAATATCATTCAGTACGACTTTATCTTGATACGTTTTATATAAATTTTTTACTGATATCATAAATAACTCCGAGGACGAATAATAATGACAAAAAAGTAAATAGCGCAGATCAAATTAACTAAAATACTGACCGTGATACGATAATTAAAAATATGTTCTACCAGTAATTGGGCGACTAAAAAGGATGTGATAGCGATACCTGCCCCCATGAATAATATTGTTAAATGACGGGCTTTTTTTGCACAGGAATAAGCTAAATTTGCTACAAATACGCCCATAAAAGCAGTGGGGCCTAAAAGGCTTGTTGAAATCGCAACTAAAACGGCAATTAAAGCTAAATTTAATTTTAAAAAGTGCTGGGCATCAATGCCCAATGAGATTGCTTGCTCACGACCTAATGACAAAATATCAAAATATTTATGTTGCTGTACTAAAGCAATACATACTAGGACTGTTAAGCCAGCTGCGATGCTCAACTGGGTAATATCAACACGATTAAAAGTGGCCTCGCTATAGCTTTGAAAAATTGCAAACTCTCCAGGACTGACACTAAATTGAATCAACTGGGTAAAACTACTCAACACAATTGTTACTACCAACCCAACTAAAAGTAAGTGGAACAATTGCTTACGGGTACTTTTAAGCAGCCAATGTTGTAATATAAATGAGTAAGTTATCATCACCAAAGTTGATAAAACAAAGTTTAGATTTTTACTTACAACTATTTGACTAGCAGCCCCTAAAACTAAAATAAGTGATGATTGAAATAACAAGTAAATCGCTTCATACCCCATTACTGCCGGAGTTATAATACGGTTCTCAGTGATTGTCTGAAAACAAATCGCCGCAAAAGCAACGCAAACACCGCCGACAATAATAGCTCCTAAACGTATTAAACGATTCGGGATCACATATTGAAAATCAAAACCTGAATCCCAAAATAAAAAAAGCATGAGTAAAGTTAAAATACAGGCGTATACACTGATATTAAGAGGCTTCATTGCTGTTTTACTTTCTTTAAAATTAATAGAAACAGTAAACCACCTATACACCCTGAAGTTAGGCCGATAGGTATTTCAAAAGGATAAATGATTAAGCGCCCGATAATGTCACATATGATCAAAAATAAAGCGCCGTATAATGCAGATAAAGGCAGTGTTTTTTGGATATTATCGCCATAACGTATAGCAACTAAGTTAGGAATAACAAGGCCAACAAAAGGCAAACTTCCGACCGTTACCATAATGGTCGCAACACATAAAGAAACGATGAATAATGCGATACTCATCATTGCAAAATAATTAAGTCCTAAGCTAGTGGCGACACTTTCACCCATGCCTATAATACTAAAACGCTGTGCAAAAACGTAAGCAATAATGACTATCGGTAAAATGAAATAGAGTACTTCATAGTTGCCTTGAATCACTTTAGAAAAATCGCCTAACAACCAAGCCTGCATGTTTTGCATTAAATTATTTTGATAAGCATAGAAATTAGCGACAGCGCTCAGCACACTACCATACATCAAACCTAATACAGGTACTAAAATGGTGCTTTTGATACGTACTTGACGTAAAAACAACACAAAAAATGTACTGGTTAATAAACAAAAGAGTAAAGCGCTTAGTGCTTTTCCTTGTATCCCAAACTCCGGCCACTGAATAACGGCGATAAGTACACCAAGCTTAGCTGCATCTAACCCGCCTGTTGTGGCAGGTTCAGCAAATTTGTTTTGTACTACCTGCTGTAAAATCACACCACATACAGCTAATCCAGCACCGGCTAGAATTAAAGAAAACAACCGAGGAATACGGCTTGTTAGAACTGTAAACCATGCATCTTGAGAGCCATTGGTAAGTGCTTGTAATGGAACTTCTGCGACCCCTAAAAAAAGCGAGGTGAAAGCAAATATTAAAGTAATTAAAAATAAAAAGAGTAACTGTGATTTAACTGTCATATTTTGTCTTTTAGCCATCACTACTCAACTGATTACATTGGTCGTGATATTATTTAGCAGCGTCTAATCTTAGTGCTATACCATCTAAAATTAAGTCGCGTTTATTTACCCACCATTGCAGCGAACCTGCTTGCATAATGGCTACCATGGTATTAATTGGCTCTGCGCGATTAGGGTGCAAATCAGCTTGTTGTTGCCACAGCGTAATTAAACGCTCTTTACGCAACAGACCATTTGCTTCAACTATATCGGTTGACCACCACCCTAAAAAACTATCGCACACCATATTGACCAGTAGATCAACACTCACCACAGCGTCATTAAGGGAGAACCCTTTTTGCTGAAGTCGCATCACCGACTCTGCAAAAGCATGCATGCCTTCAATAGGTGTTACTTTAGCTTGTTGCACCACTTGCGCTAACCCTGGGTGTTGCGCATAAAGTTGCCAAAGTGAATCAGTCAGAATAATGAGTTCTTCACGCCAACTCACATCCGCAGGGGCTTGCCATTGCAAATCTTTTACTGCAATTTCCGCGGCTAACCGAATCACATCATCACGACTTTTAACATGATGATACAGTGATGAACGGTCTACTTTTAGCTTCTTTGCAACCCCTATTAAGGTCGCGTCTTGTATGCCCATATCAAGCGCTGTTCGTGCAATAATTTCTCGCGAAATGCGATTAGGTCGGCCACGCTGCGCCGTTTTATTATTTATTTCGTTCATAGAGCACTCCTTCATAATATAAAAAGCATTTTAACGAGGATGCGCTATATACAAAATGTTTTATTTAAAAACAGTCGCAACGTAATAATAAAAATGAAGCAATACGCAACTTAAAAATTCATTCTGACACCAATACCTAGCTCTCGAGGTTCAAGTAAATAAGCAGATTCACCTTGGGTACTGCGGTCACTAAATTTTGCTAATGGGGCATGTTTATCTAACGCATTTCGGGCATAAATAAACCCTTCGGTCATTTCACTGAACTGATAAGAAGCATTCATGTTCAAAACGGTGTAACCGCTAACTCGTAATTCAGGCTCATTGGTGTCTGATGAATAATAAGAGTCGCTGTAGCGCATATTAATATCCAATAATAGCCCATCGGTTATTTTGTAATTTGTGCCTAAATTAAACATATAACCTGGCGCTTTACTGAATTCATTACCAACAAAGGATTCTCCTCTGAAGTCTTCAAACTCACTGATCTCAGTCTCTAATAAACCGATCCCTCCATACAATGACACGCTTTCGCTTGGTGCATACATTGCGTTTAATTCCACACCATAACTACTCGCTTCATCCGCATTAACTATAATAGTGCCAAATGGGCGGCCGTCGAGGTAATCAGTGACAGCTCGCTGAGAGTCTTTAAATTGTGTATAAAATACATTGACATCGATTGTTAGCTTTTTATTAAATAGCTCCGCACGAGTGAATATTTCATAGTTCCAAGCGTACTCTTCATCAAAGGTATAATACTCACCGGCACGAAAGTTTAAGCCGGTTCCACCCGGTATATAGCCTTTATTAACCAAAGCCCCGACATTAATACTGTCATTAATTTTATAAGTTAACGATAATTTCGGGAGTAAAATGTCAAATGCTTTTTCATAAACATAATATTGATCGGGAGCATAAGTGGCCATACCTTCATGGCTAATGGTATCTTTTTGATATCGCAGTCCGCTGGTCAACTCCCACTTGGGCGTAAAGTGCCAAGCCAACTCGCCATAAGCTGCAATACTTTCATGCTCTAAATCCGCGTCTGCTTGACCAAAAGCATTATTCAATATGTTATTTGTTTTATCTTTCCAATAAAAAAGCCCAGCCACTGCTTGGTATTTATTTTTCTCATCTTTGATATTTAGGGTCAATTCATCCGATAGATTCTTATTTGTACGTATTGCTATACCCGCATAAGGCGCAGCGAAGTTATAATCGTAGTCTCCTTCTGAGTATTGCGCTTGATTAGACAATGTGACGCCGTTATGAAATTCATATTCTAAATCCCATAACCCAACGTTACTGCTACTCACTTGATTATCTTGATACAAAGATGAGTTTTCTAAATTACTGTATGGCTCTGTTACAATTTCATTTCTAGGGCGTTTAACTTCGTTATACGCATAAGTCAGCATACTTGATAAACCATCAAAAGCACTTGGTTGCCATAATAACTTGGCACGTAAGTCTTTATTTTTAAAGTCTAAATCAAAGTTATGAGCGGTAAACTCAGGGTTTGTGTAAGTGACAAACGTATCCCTTGAGCTATAATCAACCGCTATTCTAGCAGCAAAGTCATCACCTAATGGCCCCGATGCAAGAGCTGAAATACGAACTTTATTCCGGCTTCCAACCAAACTTTGTAACGCAAATTCAGGTGTAAATGTGGGGATATTTGTTTTTATAACGACAGCACCAGCAATACTATTGGCACCTTGAGAGGTGGTTTGTGGTCCACGAAATACCTCAACAGAAGTTACATCCCATAAACCTGCGGCCCCTAGCCCAAGTTCACTTGAAGTTAAATATCTGCCATCAACACTAATCGTTGCACTTGGTACAGGCTTAGATAAATATGCATTACCATCACTTACAGGCCCCTTGGTGTCAGTACCACGAATAATTGGCGCATCAGTATTACTTGCAAAGGTAATGTTTGCTGTACCTCGTAATATTTCTGAGATGGTGGCTTGATCTGCATTTTTTTTAATGTCATCTGCAGTAATAAGTCGTACTGAGTTAGCTGTTTCTTTTAGAGTACGCTCAAGCTTTTGACCATAAATAATCACTTTTTCAATACCTTTATTCTCTGCTTCATCATCGTTCGGCATGCTTGTTTGTGCAGCAGCACTCCATGAAATAAATGAGTTTGTCAGCAAAATTAAACACAAAGCTGGTGTTATCAGTGAGTAGGTAGACTTATTACTGCGCATTTCTTAACTATCCCATTACGTTGTTGATAATAAATTTCATTTAGATTACTATCTCTCGCATCATTTATCAACACCACGTTGATAAATGATTCAAACTTACTTTTTTACGGTTTAAATATCTTCTTAAACCAACACTTTGTATTAGCTTTATTTTTAGCGAAAGGTCTGTCATATGTTGTTTGATTTTAAAAAAAGCAATCAGCTTTTTTCGATACTAGCTCCCTCCTTACCCATGCTATTGTTTGGTGTGTTATGTGCCGTATTAGCAGGAGTTTCAGGTTTACTTGCTATTTGGTATATTATTCAATTAATTGGTGGAAAAGACTCAGCACATTGGTTAATTTTTGCCAGTGTATATTGGTGTGTAAGCGCCCTTTTATTTGCATTATCAGCTTGGCTCTCTCATTTTTCAGAAGCGCAATTTTCAGAAAAATTACGGCGTAAAGTAGCCACTCACCTTACAAGACTACCGGCACATCAACTCGCTAATTATAAAAGTGATAACCTAAAACGGCTATTAGGAGATGATATTACTGCAATGCATCATTTGATAGCGCACTTACCCACTGAGGTAGCAAACTTATTGATTTTACCTTGCCTAACGGTTGCTTTTTTACTTGTAGAGACACGATTAATCGCGTTAGTTGTGCTATTACCGGGGCTCATAGCGGCAATGTGTTATTTAGTAGTTATTCCCAAACTGACAGCGAAACAACAAACTGAACGCTTTGATGTTATGGCTGAAATAACCACGTCACTGAATGAATACAGCAACGGTGTTACAACATATAGAACATATATAACGAACTCAGGCCCGCTAAATCAATTCAAGCATGCCACAACTCACTTTATAAAAAATATCAGCTCTCGTATAAAACGCGTATCTGGTGTTGTGGCTTTTGCAACTTCCATGCTACAAGCGGTTGCAACGTTTACAATTGCATATTCAGTCGGTAGAAATTGGCCAATAGAAGAGCTCGCTTCATTATTGTTTTTTAGCTTAGCAATTGTCACTCCAGCATTAAAGTTAGGTCATGGCTTAGATTATGTCCGCGCAGGAAAGGCCGCAGCAAAACGTATTGAAGATTTCTTACAAACACCTGTAATCCCTTTTGGCCAAAAGACAAATTTAGTGACTGGAAGTGGTTCTTTAATCGTTGAACAGTTGAGTTTACAGATCACGGCGCAATTGATGACACAACGCATTAATTTTGCTGTATCAAGTGGCACTTTGTTGGCCATTAGCGGGGTAAGTGGTATTGGTAAGTCGAGTTTATTACGCGCCCTTTCGGGGTTTGAGCCCTCATATAAAGGAAGAATATTATATCAAGGAGAAGACTGCTCTCCATTAAGCGAGCAAGCATGGTCACGTTTAGCACTGTTATTACCACAACAATTACCTGTGCTTGACGCCAGTGTAAAAGAAAACCTCGCATTAACTCAGCCCAATACAACAGACGAACACTATAATAATGCGTTAGAACAAGCGCAGTTACCTATCTCATTATCACACAGTGCTAGCTTACTCTCTGGTGGTGAAAAGCAACGCCTACATTTAGCACGTGTATTTTTAAGCAAAGCTAAAGTTATTTTATTAGATGAACCAACCAGCGCATTAGATGAAAAAACAGCAATGCGCTGTATTAAGCAATTAAAAAGCTACGCGCAAACCCAACAAAAAATCATCATCATGGTCACTCACGATCATACTCTTGCGGCGCAAGCCAACGAACATCTTTACATGACAAAAGACACCCTATGTGGAGAAAAACTATGAGTTTATATTCTGTGTTGAAAGATCACGCATTTAAAAAACTAATTCCCGTTTCTCTCGGCTGGTGCGCTGTCGCTCTACTAGAGTCATTGAGTTATATCGCCATCGCCTGTGCAATCCTAAAACAGTGGCCAACTGCTCTTATCATTATTCTTGGGGTACTGACTGTACTTTTAACATCACTGGTCACAAGTGCAGGGTTCCATACTGGCGCAAAGCTTGCTAATGCGCTTTATAATAGTATTTCAACCATCATAAGTCGTATTAAAGTAACCTGGTTTACAACTCATAATAGATCACAATTATTAAAACTCAACACTCAGCAAATACCAGGCTTTATGAGTATTCCTGCACACCAACTGCAACATTTTATACATGCCCCGTTAGTGCCCATTGTTATCACACTTGCTATATTTTGGGTTGTTAATTTTCAAGTAGGATTATTATTCGGCGGGTTACTCTACCTATCATTATTTATACAGTATCGTGCTCAGCAAGCTTTAGCAAAAACAGATCAGCAAAGAAATCAAACCGAAGTCGAAGCCACACATGCGGCACTTGAGTTAGTTGAACACCTTGAATTACTACGATCTGCAGGAGGGTGTGAAAATGCAACAACAAGAGTAGAACAAGCATGGTCAGCCCAAAGTATTGCGCTATTTAAAACAAATACAGCAGCTGCGCTGGCAACATTTTGCTCTACTATTGCCGTAATATTACCGTGTCTCGGTGCATTATTATTTTTATATTTAACCGATGTTAAACAAAACGAGCTTTATTTCGTAGTCATGCTTTTAGCACTTCGTGCGACTTTCCCAATAGAAGCACTAGCCCTCGCCGCACTAAGTGTGAATGATCAATATGCTGCATATAAAAATTACCGCGAAATTTTAGCCGCACCAACATTGCCAGAGCTTGATTCAACACAACAAGTATTAGTTGAAAACTTTACTGTCTCGATAGAGGATATTAGTTATCCGCCTATTTTTAATGATTTTTCATGCATCATAAATCAAGGGACGCGGGTTTTAATCAATGGTGCTAGCGGTAAAGGCAAAACCACATTATTGCATTTACTAATGCGTTTTGATGATCCTAAGCACGGTTATATTAAAATCGGCACAACATGGCTAAAAACAATACCACTGTCACAGCGAGCAAGTTTTTTTGCTTATGTACCTCAAGTCCCCGTCATTTTTAGTGGCACAATTGCGAGTAATATTCGAATTAGTAAACCCGATGCAAGTGATCAAGAAGTAGAAAAAATCGCACGGGCAATGATGTTAGGTAATTTACTTGACCGTTCACCATTAGGGATCAATCAAACTGTCGGCGAATATGGAGCAGCGCTTTCTGGCGGTGAACGACAACGTCTGGCACTCGCTCAAGCTATTATCAAAAATGCACCTATTGTTATTCTTGACGAAGCAACATCAGCACTAGACCCTCAAACAGAGGCGTCTATTATAAAACAATTACAAGAACTCAAATGCACTTTATTAGTTGTCACCCATAACTCAGGCGATATTTGGAAACCAGAACAAATAATTCATTTGTGATAAAAGTTGAGCCACATTGTTGGTTGGCTTAATTTATTTTGAAGGCTATATTCACCCGTTAGTTAAATTAGAAAATTATATGCTTCAATCGTTACCCCACCAAAGGAGCCGATAACTTCTGATACCACTTTATCAGAGCGTATTTTTCTTTGTGATCTAGCATCAAAATCAGTTAAAGCTTTAAGCTTAAGCTCATTACTTTGAATTATGATTATCGGCATTGGTGCTGTTACTGTTTTTATTCCGGCATCAAAGCGTATATTTGCTGCCGGTTGGACGCGAACCTGCCTGCGTATCCTAAGCAGCTCCCCAGGAGTTTGCTTAATTCTATTGATCAATTGCTCAAGAG
The DNA here is from genome assembly GCF_052376275.1 of Pseudoalteromonas sp. AOP7-A1-14. Lineage (NCBI taxonomy): Bacteria > Pseudomonadati > Pseudomonadota > Gammaproteobacteria > Alteromonadales > Pseudoalteromonadaceae > Pseudoalteromonas > Pseudoalteromonas sp. AOP7-A1-14. The sequence goes on from NZ_JBQSVO010000068.1 coordinate 10,340, forward strand.
GTACGCGGTATTCAGACCCCGATCTATCAAATTCCTCTTCAATTTTAAGTAAAAGGTCTTTTTTAACCGGCTTAGATAGCGAGTCTTTTCTTTGCCAGGCGAACCGAATTGATTGAATGTTTTGCTCTGAATAACATCGAATATGCCTATATAGGTGCATGGTCATAATACCAGGGCACTCTGCGCGAAGCGCTTCAAACCGGTCTTGCCTTGTTTCATACGTTTGAATGATATGGTTTTCGATATCCGTTTTTGCCGCGTTTATTTTATCCACCAGCTCAGGGATAGTAATGCTTGTTGGGTTTTGGGCAGGGGAGAGCCAAATAACGCCGACAGTGCGCCGCGCTGATTTTTGTGAATAGCCTGGTTGTATGTAAAGGTCTTGGTAGCAGGATGCCGCGAGTTCAACAGCCTTATGTCCGGTATGTTCTTCTGCTGCAATATATTTAACCGGTTCACTTTCCATTCCCTTTGAGGTACAGGGTAGTGGGTAGGCAAGAGCGGCCAATGGTTGCGTATGTGTGAGGATTGTATTGAGAGAACGGATATTGTTTTTCAACTCATCAAACCGGTCAGTGATAAAAGGCATAGTATGGTTCATTATTTGTTGTGAAAGCACAGAGTACAGTTAATAGCCTAAGACTAGACCATCATGCAATATAATGGAAGTTAACCATGAAATTCTTTTAATATTAACTTTTGTGGTACTACTTTGGCTGGCCTCGCCCTGAGATTAGAATGAGAAAGAGAGAGAAAAAATAGAAAAAGCAATGAAGTTGGCCGGGAAGGAGCTCGGGGTTAAGGGTTTGTTTATTACAAACCCTTAAATGCATGATGGTCTAGCTGAGCCCTTCCTTGAAAGGGTCGCTCATTGTTTTTTGCTCGTTAGCCATTATGTGACTTTTCAAAGTTTAAAGCAGCATAACAATTTATTGTTCATGATAATATTACTCAAATAAAATATACGGAATATAAAATATGCATTTTTTAAAAAACACAGCTTTAACGATTTCGGCGCTAACCTTAACTGCTTGCATGTCAACTCAGCCGCCTGTGATAACAATGCAGTCAAATGACGTTTACCAGTTTAATGATAAATCTAGCTTTGCATTAAATGTAGCTAATATGACCCGCAAAACAGCTGGGCTATCTGATGTTGATTTGCCTGAAAATGCTCAGTTTAAATCGAATAATGCGTTAGTTGGTGCCGAGTACGCTCTAGCATTTCTTTCAGATGGATTAATAGACCTTGCAGGCAGCATGGGAGCGCAATCACAAGCAGATAGAGCATTTAACTGGAAACCTATGCTTGTTTTTTTGGGTGAATTAAACGAACAAGACCTTGATGCTTCTGCGCTTAATCTTGTTGAAAGCGGTTTAAAAGAAACGTTTAATAATATTGCTGGTACAGAGTACGTTGGCATTGCCAGATCAGACAACGCCAGAGATAGTAATAACTTCATGTATTTTTATAAAGGTGGCGCATTGTGCAACGCCGAAACGCGCAAACTTTACATCTATACTTCACCTGAACCACATCCTCACTTTGTCGATTATGACCCCGCTGTTTTTAACGGTTCATGTGCTTCAGCTGTAAAAATAGAGGTTAATGGTAAGGTGAATTATAACGGTGAAGTAAAAGACGTTGTAACTATGACGATCCTAAATGGCTATGAGAGATTTGACAGTATTGCCGTTGCTACAGCTGGCTTCTCTATAGTACCGAAAGAGTATGGTGTTTGGGGTGCTGATATAAAGTACACAGTGCCAGCTCCCTACGTTGTTCATAATAATACGATGTACTTGTTCAGCACCAGCAATAGATCTTATAAGTTAAATAATTCTGTGAGATGAGAGTTATCAATTGTTAGTCGGCTGCACTGCTTTCAACCCACTTGTAGGTGAACAGTAAAGTTTGAAACTTAAGCACCAGATAGCTGCGGGTTAGAAATTAAAAAAAGATAGACTGCTTAGAATGGCTGAACTCACAACAATAACCGGCGATATGAAACAATTAGCTAAAGATAACTCTTGCCATTTAAGTGTTGAAGTGGTAAACATCTGTTTTCTGTTTGCGAACAGCGAACATCCATAAGGAGAGCTATGCTAAAAAATCAAGATTTACTTGTAGTACTTAAAGTCCTTAGTTTTGAGGAATCAAGCCATGAGTCATTATCGCTAACAAGAGAGTTACAAGGTGAGGCATGGGTGCACCTCGGTAATGATGTAGAAAAAATTAGTCAGTATGACATTAAGCAAGAGGAGTTAGTCGTATCAAATGAATTAGAAGATTTTGATTTAAAAGAGCTATCAATTATTGATGAATTTTTACAAGGATCTAAATATGAATTTGATAATCAATGGACATACCGTAAGTTAGCTCAACATCTTTTCATATCTTTAAGTGAAGCAAATAATGCTGTTAAGCGAAGCATTGATGCGGGTTTATTATTCCGGCTAGGTTCTAAAAGTATTAAAGTAAACCGTACAGTACTTGTAAATTTTATTCGTTATGGTGCTGGAGTTTCATTTTACACTGAGCCTGGTCGTATAGTTCGTGGGATACCTACATCATACGCAGCACCTGTTTTTAAAGAAATATTTGCAAGCTCTAACGTAACTCCCCCTGTCTGGCCATGCGCTAGGGGAACTGCTAAAGGGGTCGCTATAGACCCATTATATAAATCTGTAACAAAAGCAGTAATGATTGATAGTTGGCTATACCAACAGCTTGCTCTAGTGGATATATTTAGAATAGGCACAGCTAGGGAAAGGGAGCAAGCACTTCCTTTTCTAGAACAATTAAACAAAGGAAAGATATGAGAACTCCAACAGAGCATGAATTAATGCTAATGAGTGTTGCTGATGCACTAGGTGAGAATCTACTAGGATTGGTTACTTTTGTTGGTGGTGCAACCGTTTCATTACATCTTGATGATGCACAACCAATAGATATTAGAAGTACAAAAGATGTAGATTTTATTGTTTCTGTTACGAGTACAGCTGGTTATTATTCATTGAGTCAAAAATTAAGAGACGTTGGATTTAAAGAGTATATTCCAGAAGATGATGAAGACGCACCTATTTGCCGATTTGTTTGTGATGGTATCCTTGTTGATGTAATGCCAGATGATGAGAGTATTCTTGGTTTTAGTAATGAATGGTTCAAGCCTGGCCAAGAGGATCCTGTAATGTATGATTTACCACATGGGATTCAAATTAAAATAGTTAAAGCAAAGTATTTATTAGCAACTAAGTTAGCAGCGTTTTTTGGGCGCAAAATCGATATTTTAGAAAGTAAGGATGCAGAAGATATATGTATTCTAATTAATGGCAGAGATGCTTTAATAGATGATATTTTTCAGGGACCGCCCGAATTAATCATCTATATTCAGCAAAATATGTCAAATTTTATGGCAGATAGTCAATTCGAATATCTTTTCGCAAATGCGTTAAATGCTGAAGAGCCTGAACGAATTGATATAGTTTTAGAACGGTTCCATCAATTAGCATCAGGGAAGGTTTAAATGGAATGACAAATATAATTTGTACTGGGAAAGGCCCTGCGCAGCCAGTTAATGCAGATACAGTAAAAGAATGGAGTATTCCAAATGGTAATGTTTACCTTGTATGTGATGGTATTAATCATAATCAAAAAACATTAGCAGCTGTTAATGTTTTCGCGGAAAACTTAGCTAAATCGAATTGGACTAACATTGTTAATCCTAAGCAGTTGTTAAGGGATAACATTTTTGAAGCACTCCACTTAATGTCACCTGAGCACGACAACCTATCTTTTTGTTGCTGTGTAGCAGTTGTTTCTGAAGAAAAGATGACTTTAGCTCACTGTGGAGATTGTCGGATAGGAAGCCTGACAGATAAAGGTGTTAAGTGGCTAACTCAGGATGATGTGCCGGCCTTAAAACTTTATAATAAGGGAGTAATATCAAAAGAGACTTATGACAAATCTAGGCACTTAATTTCTACAAAGTTGAAAATTGGCTCAAATAACCGTAATTCACTCACGGTACAAACCATGGCGACTGCTAATAATCAAGTTTTGATTCTTTGTAGTGATGGGTTTTGGTCTGAATCTGAATATTTATTAAACACAGATGTATCAAACGTGATTATGCTGATCCAAGAAGAAATTGAAAGATTAGTTTTGCAATCTGAAGATAATTTTAGTGTAGTGATTGTATAAAGCCAAATGAAAGTTGCTTGCTAAATGCTTTAGGCTGAGGTATTAAAAAACGTCAGAAAGAGCCTGTAACGGATTTTGTGTAACTGCCCGTTATGTTTTTACTGAGGCGCTCCTCTAATTTACTATAAGCGTATAGCTAACGTCCAAGGTAACAGTGGATCTAGGTTATTGTCGGAAGACAATAAGTTCGAAACTTTTCGATGCTATTTGTCGCAGTCTGCCTTTTGTTCTAACAAGCTTTTGCCCCAAAACGATTTACAAACTGGAATGTTGACGGGCCGCTTCGAGCGAAAAGCAGACATTGACCGTTAATCGTTTCAACGACGGCAATTAGCCATACGTTGCATGTTTGCTCCCTTACTGGTTTTACGATATCCAAAACCGACATAACGACCATTAAGCAAATACCAAAGTAAAATAGGTATGTGCTCCAATCATATAGCCAAAGAGGATAAAGCGTTAATAGCACTGCTACAGGCCCTAGAATGCTGAAGACAGCTCTGGTATGGTTTTTATTTTTGTGCGAGTTGTATAAGTTTACCAATAGTTCCAAAGATGCAAAAATAGGTAAAAGCGTATTTACAGCTATTCCTTCGAAGTGAGAGAAGAAGCCTAGTCCTAATGCCGATGCAAGTGACCTTAATGCAGGGAAGCAGGCCGTGCCGCTAGCCAAACGCCACTAGAGCCTACTCTGTCTAATATTTTATTTATCATTTTAAAGTCTATTGGTTGATATTACCATCATTCTAAACTCCGTATATAAGTACGGAGTCAATCATTTTAATGAATCAATTATGGGGCAATGTGTTGGATCTTCGTTTTGCATACAGGTATTTGTCAATTACTTTCTCTAAACGTTGAAGGTCATTAATTTTGTCTCGAATGATTGCTAACTTTTGTCGGCTTAATAGCTCAACTTGAGTGCAGTTGCTGTCCATAGACATTAGCGATTTTATTTCTCTTAACGTAAAGCCGAGCGCTTTGGCTTTTGTGATAAACCTAAGTTGTCCTGCTATTGTTTCGTCATATTGTCTATAACCAGATATTGGTTTTTCAGGTTGTGTAATCAGCCCTTCTCGTTCATAAAAACGAATGGTTTCTACATTTAAATTTAATGATTGTGCTAATTTGCCAATGGTTTTCATTATTGCCTTTGTGAATACTACTAATCTAAAGTTATATTTAGTTTAGCTATCCAATGATTTGATGATGCCGCACGCTTCAATTGTATTGTCTGAACCACAAGCACTTGCCATCTGTTGTAATTCAGCTTTAAGCGCCCTTAATTCTTTCATACGTTTATTCACTAGTGCAAGTTGCTGATCAATTAATGCATTAACGCTAGAGCAGCTTTCTTCTGGCTTATTTTTTAATTCGATAAGACGTTTAATATCATTGAGTGATATATCTAGGCTGCGACAATGCTTTACGAATTCCAATTGTTTAAGTGCTTTACTATCATACAGCCTGAAATTACCTTCTGAACGGTTTGGATTTAACAGTAATCCTTCTCTTTCATAATATCTAATCGTTTGTATTGAACAGCCCGATTTTTTTGACAATTCGCCTATTTTCATCAATTTCCCCCAGACATTTGACTCTATAGTTACTATAGGATCTATAGTATAGGTATGCAACGAAAGGGATATATAAAAATGACTGAGAAATATTTAAACAATACGAATATCGTTAATTTTGAACACAAAGATATCCAATCCCTGATCGATCAACGAGGGTGGAAAAATTTGGATAATTTCAACAAAATTGGTGCCGCTTATCAGTTTGTAAAAGATGAAATAATGTTTGGCTATAACAAGAGTGATGATATTTCAGCAAGCGATGTGCTAGCAGATGGTTATGGACAATGTAATACTAAGGGTAATCTGTTAATGGCACTATTGCGTGGACTAGGTATCCAGTGTCGTTTCCAAGGTTTTACCATTGATCAGCAACTACAAAAAGGTGCTATCCCAAGCTATGTATTTTGGTTAGCACCTAAATACATCATTCATAGTTGGGTAGAAGTTTACTTTGAAGGGCGTTGGATAAACTTAGAGGGCTTTATATTGGATGAGCAATACTTAAGCTCACTACAGCAGAAATTTAGCCAAGCAAAAGATGAGTTTTGTGGTTATGGTGTTGCAACAAAGTGCTTATCTTCACCCGGTACGGATTGGCGTGGAGAGGATACCTATATTCAAAAAGAAGGTATTCATGACGACTTTGGGCTTTATGATTCACCAGATAAGTTCTATCTCGAAAAAGGTACTAATCTATCAGGTGTAAAACGTTGGTTGTATCAACGAGTGATCCGACATTTGATTAATATGAATGTATCAAAAATAAGAAATAAAAAAGTACTGGAGGTACAAAATGCACAACCATAGTCACAGTCATCAGCATGGTAAAGACGACCGGATTGGTTGGGCATTTTTCCTTAATGTGATATTTACCATTATCGAATTTATAGGTGGTTGGCTCACAAACAGTACGGCGATAATGGCGGATGCCGTTCACGATCTTGGTGATAGTCTTTCAATAGGTTTTGCGTGGATTTTAAGTCGTTTTTCAGATAAAGAAGCATCAGACAAATTCAGCTATGGTTATCGCCGACTTACACTTTTTGGTGCATTGGTAAATAGTATTGTTTTGATTATCGGCTCTATTTGGGTTTTATTTGAAGCAATACCTAAGCTGTCCAATCCTGAAATGCCTGTAGTTGAGGGGATGTTAGGGCTAGCCATACTCGGTGTTGCCGTAAATGGTTATGCGGTATTCAAATTAAAAGCGGGTGAAACACTAAATGAAAAAGTGCTGACATGGCACCTACTTGAAGATGTACTCGGTTGGGTTGCCGTTCTTATAGTCTCTATTGTATTGTTGTTCGTTGAACTGCCGATATTAGATCCTCTATTATCAATAGGGTTTACGCTGTTTATCTTATTTAACGTTTTCAAAAATCTTAAATCAACATTGGTGCTTTTTCTTCAAGCTGCACCCGATAAAGAGACCCAAGAGCGTATTAAGCAGTCATTAATTGAATTTCCTGAAGTAAATGGTATACACCATATGCATTTTTGGTCACTGGATGGTGAAAGTCACGTTTTAACAGCGCACCTTGAGCTGAGTGACAACTTTGACGTTAAAGAATTAATTAAGCTTAAACAAGAGGTTGCAGCTAAATTATCTTCCTATCATTTATCGCATACGACGATAGAGTTTGAGTTTTTAAATGAAAATTGTAGGGATGAAGCAGAGTAAGTTTTATCAATAAAATTTTGGAGCATACAATATAAAAAGCAGCTTAATTAGGCATAACTTAGTAATTAAGCTGCTTTTTTGCTTTTAGATTTCGTCGGATTGCTGTTTGTTACTCTCAGCGCCATGCGCCCATTGATATAAAACAGGCAATACAAACAAAGTTAAAATGGTAGAAGATACAATACCGCCGATAACAACTGTTGCTAGTGGTCGTTGTACTTCTGCACCAATTCCAGTGTTTAACGCCATTGGAATAAAACCTAAACTTGCGACCAGTGCCGTCATTAAAATAGGTCTTAAACGAATGATGGCACCTTCAATGATCGCTACGTATAGGTCGCCTTTTTCATGCCAAAGATCTCGAATAAAAGCCAACATAACCAAGCCATTTAATACTGCGACACCTGACAATGCAATGAAGCCGACACCTGCCGAAATTGATAAGGGCATGTCTCTTAAATAAAGTGAAAATACGCCCCCTGTTAATGCTAAAGGCACGCCACTGAAAATGATTAATGCATCTTTTAATGAACCAAATGCTATAATCAAAATACCTAGGATAACAACCAATGTTATCGGTACAACTAGGCTTAATCGCTTACTTGCTGATTCTAGTTGTTCAAACGTTCCACCATAATCAAGCCAGTATCCTGCTGGAATTTCTCCTTCCTGATTAATTTTAGCTTTAACTTCTTTTACAAAACCGCCTAAATCTCTACCACGAACATTGACGGTAACCACAACTCTTCTTTTTCCGTTCTCTCGGCTAATCTGCGCGGGTAAAGACTCTGATTTAAGCTCTGCAACTTCTTCAATTGGCACATAGTTACCATTCTCAAGTGGAAGCGGCAGATGCTTCAAGCTATCGATATCCGTTCTTATTTGCTCTGGTAGGCGAACAACTAACTCAAACCGTCTGTCACCTTCATAAATGATCCCCGCAGATTCACCGCCAATCGCAGTGGCAACCCAGTCTTGCAATTCGGTAACGTTCAATCCATACCTACCAAGCGCTTCTCGTTTAGGAATTACTGATAAAGATGGAACACCTGTGACCTGTTCCATTCGAGCATCAGCGGCACCATCCACGGTTTTCACAATATTTAGAATATCTTTTGCGGTAAGTAATAACCGATCCAAATCATCACCAAATATTTTGATGCCGACATCAGCTCTAACGCCAGAAATCAATTCATTGAAACGCATTTGAATAGGCTGAGTGAATTCATAGTTGTTGCCTGGAATGTTTTTCAGTACTTTTTCCATTTCTTCAACTAATTCACTTTTTGGTTTTGAAGGTTCGGCCCATTCTTTACGTGGTTTTAAAATAACAAAGATATCAGCAATACTCGGTGGCATTGGGTCGGTTGCTACTTCTGGTGTGCCAATGCGCGAGAATACTTTATCAACTTCAGGAAACGCTTTAATACGTTGCTCAAGTACTTCTTGCATTTCTACTGATTGCTCTAGGCCAGTCGATGGAATTCTTAATGCCTGTAGTGCAATATCACCTTCATTTAATTGAGGAACAAATTCTGTCCCAAGCGTAGTTGCTAACCAAAGGCTATACCCCATTAACAGCGTTGAGAATGAAACAATAATCCAACGAAATTTCATCGCCATTTTTAACAATGGTTCATAAATAGACTTGGTTGAACGAATAACTACACTTTCTTTTTCGCTGATTTTACCTTTCATAAACACAGCTACAGCAGCAGGAACCAGTGTAACTGAAAGGATCATTGCGGAAATTAACGCCATAACGACAGTTGCCGCCATAGGGTGGAACATTTTCCCTTCAACGCCAGTTAGCGTGAAAATGGGGATGTAAACAACAGTGATAATTGCCACACCAAACAAGCTTGGACGTATCACTTCTGAAGTGGCTTCAAAAACGGTATTTAGGCGTTCTCTTAAGTCTTGCCTATGACCGTTGTGTTGGGCCTGTGCTAACCTACGGACAGAGTTTTCAACGATGATTACAGCCCCGTCCACTATCAAGCCAAAGTCCAATGCGCCGAGACTCATTAAATTGGCAGATACTCCTGCTTGCACCATACCTGTGATTGTCATTAACATGGAAATAGGGATAACAGCAGCGGTAATGAGAGCTGCACGTAAATTTCCAAGTAGAATAAATAACACAACAATAACTAAAAGCGCACCTTCAACGAGGTTTTTGGTAACGGTTGCAATCGCTTTATCTACTAACGTTGTTCTGTCGTAAACAGGCTCTGCGGTAATGCCCTTTGGCAGAGATTTTTGTATTTCGCTGAGCTTATGTTCCACTTCTAAAGCAACGGTGCGAGAATTCTCACCAATCAGCATCATGGTTGTACCAAGCACTGTCTCAATGCCATTACGAGTAGCAGCCCCTGTTCTAAGTTCTTTGCCTATAGCAACATTGGCAACATCACTTATTTTTACAGGAATACCATCGTTCTTTTTGATGATGACATTGAGGATTTCATCCATTGTCGCAAGTTGCCCAATGGAGCGCACTAACACTTGTTGTCCGTTTTGCTCAATATAACCCGCGCCACGGTTATCATTATTTTTACGTAATGCATCAGAAACGTCTTCAAAGCTTACCTGATGAAAAAGTAATTTTTCGGGTTTCGGCGTTATATGATACTGCTTGTTATAGCCGCCGATGCTGTTGACCTCAATGACGCCTTTAACTTGAGCCAATTGCGGTTTAATGATCCAGTCTTGTATTTCTCTTAAGGCAATAGCGGTATAAGGCTCTCCATTAGGCATTTTAGCGTCAGGAGAAGCTTGTACGGTATACATAAATATTTCACCAAGCCCTGTGGAAATAGGACCCATCTCTGGCTCTAAGCCAGAGGGAATAACGCCTTTTATCGCAGCTAATCTTGCATTGATTAAGTTGCGTGCGAAATAAATATCGGTTCCCTCTTCAAAGATAACGGTCACCTGGGATAAACCATATC
>NZ_JBQSVO010000069.1:0-20494 GCF_052376275.1 Pseudoalteromonas sp. AOP7-A1-14
GACTAGCAGAAGTCGTTTTCTATTGGCACAAACCACCGACTCAGTCCCAGAAATAGTAAAACTATTTTCTTCACTTATTTTAAATGAAACAAACACTCAGCGCTGGCAAATAGCTGAAGGGCTAGTTGATTGGCTGGGGAAGCGGTCATCACATGACATACAAAATAAACTACTAAAGTATACTATTGAGCATATCAATATAATAGTCGGAGATACTTCAGAATACATTACTAGCTACACAAAGGAAAAATCAAATAATAAAGTGGGGAGTAGTCTTGAGGAAAGTCTAACACAACTTTTATGCCATACTCTTAACCACCCTGCTTGGCTAAGAAGAGAAAAAGCAGCTGAGTTAACATCTTGGCTATCAAAATCTTATCCTTCTTTTATTAAATTTTTCAGCCCAAAAGCATTCTCTATGGACTCAGGATCACACTCAGATATTATTTGTGGTGCAATTGAGCTAATACCTTTTAATCTAAAGTTATGGGATCAACTTGCGGACACGCTAGATTTTGAATCTATATTAAACAACTGTAGACACACAGGGAGGTATTCTGTTTTAACTAAACTAGCTAATAAAGCTGTAATACAGGAATCTCAATCAGCACAAGATGCATTAAACATACTTAGGCATCGTTTTAATAAATATAATTCTTTAAATCATGATGAAATAGAGTTACCAGAATGGGCTGAGACTATCAAGTATGAGTGGGATAAACTTGTTCAATATGGTGCTATAAATAATGAAGTCGTAGCTAAAGCCGAAAAGATGATGAGGGAGATCTGCTCACCATTACCAATTGAAAAGGCTTTAGAGTTGGAAGAGTTATTGGCTGAAGGTTACTCTAGTAGCACTACTCCTCCCCAACGTTGGAAGGATAAAGTATTTTATGTATTCCAAGTAGCGCTTACTGATAATGCGTCTGAAAAGAACTATGAATACATAGGGAGTCTATTTAGACAATATAATCCTAATTCACTAACCAAAGAACGCATCATCAACTTTAACTCTCCTGTTGATAAATGGTTTAAATCTAATAAAATTACTCCAGTTCATGAAGGAAAAGTTTATTTAGACTACTGTGAGAGACTATTGTTAGAAGGTGAGCTAAAGTTTGTTAGACTAACAGCATATATTGCAGAGTCACAACAAAGCATCCCACTGATTTCTGGCAGATTTTTATCTACCGAACAAATCAATCAATCCAGTGTAAGTGACCTTGACACCTGCGCTAATGTGGTAGCCAATCCTGCATATTTTGGAGGGTTTACACCTGCAAACCCCGCATATCATTTTATGCAAATTACCAATATTAATAGCTCTGACATCACAAGAGGTTACTGGAAGTCAGGTCGTGTATTGGATGACTATAAAGGAGCACCGATGAATGAAGGGTGCTTCCTTGCTATAAATGAAAAGTCTTTCTATCGCGCTATTAACACTAACATTATTTGGCGGTTAGAAATTGATTTCAAAACTGTTGCACATATAACCTACAATTAACACTGGAGAAGTTATGAAGCTTGAGACATATGATACTCCCCATACTAGAGAAGAGTTTGAGTTGAGATTTCACTATCTCAGTGTTCAAATGAAACACGGTAAATGTCATTTCAATGGGAATATAACGATGGATGGATTAAAAAATATGAGAAAGCTACCAAATGGACGAATTGATTTTTTGAGTGTAAATGAAATGGCACGCTTAATGGCAAACCAAATTTACCATATGCGCAACATGAAACTCCCTGATGACAATTAATTTGGGGTGCTGAAATACTTACTAGCTCCCCTAAAGAAATACTCTTTAAATAATAAAAATTAATCATCAAAAGATAGACAAAGCTACTGTCAAAATTAGGATATATTAAATATGAATAGATCTGGAAAACTATTTTCCAGACCTCAAAAAAGTCCAAATTTCTTTGCTATTTTTCACTTTTTCTGGAAAAGCCTTCTAGACTAGGTAAAGTGTAGGTTTCCAGAGTATTTCCAGATTTGGATGTACAGAGTACGTATGTACCATGACATAATAACGTTATTTCTTGATCGTCATAAAACCTTGTTGCGTAAGCCTCAAGGTTTTTTATTTTCTGCACTCACTTTCTGCGATGCGCCTTTAAAACCTTTCTGTTATCTGCTGCGAGATTTTGTGGATCCGCGGTGCAAATATGAATGAAATAATCCCAGCAGCTGGCCATGCTAATAACCAAGCTGATAGCCAGTGCCCAGTAAAGTTTTTCACCAAGCCAATATTTATATAAGTAACCCATGCTGACATAAATAGGGTAAGAATAAATGACATTAAAATGGCAAAAATAATACGATGCTTCATAAAAATATAACCTTAAAAATAAAATAAGATCTGCAGCTTAATGCGTTTCATTTTTGGCTTATATAGGTATTATAAAGAATCCTATTTGCATATATGTAAACCCAATGCTTGATAATTTAAAATTATTTGTTTGCGCCGCACAGCAACTTAGTTTAAGTAAAGCGGCACTAAAACTTAATATGACTATTGCCACGGTTTCAAGGCGTATTCATGAACTAGAACGACAGCTTGGTTGTGAACTATTTCATCGTTCAAATAAGGGGCTTACACTCACCCCATACGGGGTTTCTTATTACGAACAGTGTGCGCCTTATATTCATGAACTTGAGTTACGATTAGAAAATTTAGACTGCTCGTTAAATAGCTTATCCGGAAAATTAAAAGTAACCGCCCCAATTAATATTGGCAATGGCCCTCTTGATTCTTTCTGGAAAAACTTTACAAGCCGCTATCCAGACATTCAGCTCACTATTGAGTTACAAGATCCTTTGCATAATACTATTCCCTATGATGCTGATATCGCTATTTGTTCAGGCTCACAGCCTAATTCATCATTACTTCAAAAGAAGTTAGGATCAATTACTCCAATTCTAGTTACCTCATCAGAAGCACGCTTTCCTGCTCCTCAATCAATTAAAGAGCTGATGACTTCAGCAAGTATTGCAGCTCAGTTATTCAGTGAGTGGCAATTAACAAATAACGTAAACACTCACACGTTACGTAAAGAACATATTCATACCAGTAACGATATGCATACCATAGTGAATCTTGTTAAAGCCGGTGCTGGAGTAGCACTTCTACCAAAAAGTATGGTTTATAAAGAGCTTGCTACTGGTGAGTTGATTAATATATTACCTGACTATCGAGGCGTTGAGCGGGAGCTATTTTTAGTTTGGCCTTATCAGCGAACTTTGTCTCTTAGGGCTCAATGCTTTAAAGATAAATTATGTCAATTTTTGGCAGCACAAAGCTGGTTTAATCATCTTTAATAACACAGTATTTTTAGCCTCACGAATTAATTAGCCCTATTTAAGTTTTTCATTTCAGGTTAAAAACGTTGCCATATACAAAAAATAGATTTCTTAGTGCATACAAATGATATATTATATCATTTTAATACAATAACAGCTGAGCAGTTTATGCGTTACTTTAAACAACCACTTTTTGATCAACTATCAATGGGGGCCTCTGTCATTTGTGCCATTCACTGTGCAGTCTTACCCATCATGTTAGCGCTGTTTCCAGCCTTATCGTCACTCCCTAATAACAATCATGATTTTCATCTTGCTTTAATAGTTTTAATTGTACCAGCCAGTCTATTAGCAGCTTATTTAGGTTGTGCGAAACATAAAGATAAATGGGTGCTAATAGGCATTGCTACTGGACTGCTAACTTTAACGATTACTGCTTTGCTTGGTCATGATCTGGTAGGTGAGGTAGGCGAAAAAACATTAACAATGTGTGCTTCAATCGTATTGATTGCTGCTCATTGGCGAAACTATAGATTATGTAGAAGTAAAAAGTGCAGCCATTAAAAACCAATAAAATAAGGTCTGCGCAGAACAGTTTCCCACCTATAGATACAAGGTAAGGCATACCATAGTATTTAAAGTGTAGGCGCAGTTATATACTGCGCCAGACCCTTTGGGGAATCTTATACTGTGCCACCCACGGTTAATTTATCTACCTTCAGGCTTGGCTGACCAACCCCAACAGGTAAGCTTTGGCCGTCTTTACCACATACGCCAACGCCTTTATCAAGCGCCAGGTCGTTACCTACCATTGATATTTGCTGCATTACTTCAGGGCCATTACCGATTAATGTTGCGCCTTTAATTGGCTGGGTAATTTTACCATTTTCGATTAGATAAGCCTCTGATGCACTAAATACAAACTTACCTGAAGTAATATCAACCTGACCACCACCAAAGTTAGGTGCATACACGCCTTTTTTTACGGTGCTGATAATGTCCGCTTGACTGTGTTCACCACCAAGCATATAAGTATTAGTCATACGTGGCATAGGTAAATGTGCATAAGACTCACGACGCGCGTTACCTGTTGGGTTAACCCCCATCAAACGGGCGTTCATTTTATCCTGCATGTAGCCTTTTAGAATTCCTTTTTCGATAAGCACGTTGTAGGCAGCTGGTGTACCTTCGTCATCAACGTTAAGCGAGCCACGGCGATCGGCAATAGTGCCATCGTCAACCACTGTACAAAGCTCTGACGCGACTTTTTGGCCCAATTTGCCACTAAAAGCCGAAGCCGCTTTTCTGTTAAAGTCGCCTTCTAAACCATGGCCAACAGCCTCATGTAGTAATACACCAGGCCAACCTGCGCCCAGCACTACTTCCATAGTACCGGCTGGCGCATCGATTGCTTCTAAATTCACTTTAGCTTGGCGCACCGCTTCTTCTGCGTATTCCATCCAACGCGGCTTCCCATCTACTAACTCTTTAAAATAGCCGTAGTCGAGACGTGCTCCACCGCCTGCGCCACCTCGTTCACGACGGCCATTTTTTTCAAGTAGCACCGAGCAGTTTAAACGAATAAGCGGGCGAATATCGGTGGCAAAGGTGCCATCACTGGCAGCAATTAAAACTTCTTCATAAACCGCTGACATTGAACTAATCACTTGCTCTGCATCGGGAGCAAGTTCACGAATATAATTTTCAAGCTCTCTTAGTAAACTCACTTTATCGTCATTAGTCATACTTTGGATCGGTTGCAAAGGGGCAAACTGCTGCTTAGCCGTTACATCGCTAAATACTTGAATAGACTTATTTTCACCAGCATTAGCAATACTGCGCGCCGCCGTAGCTGCTTTATTTAAAGCTTCGAGGTTAATTGCATCAGAATATGAAAAGCCCGTTTTTTCGCCACTAACAGCACGTACACCGACACCGCGCTCAACATTGTATGAGCCTTCTTTTACTAAACCGTCTTCAAGCACCCACGATTCATGATGACTTGATTGAAAATAAAGATCTGCGTAATCAACTTGATGCTGATGAATATGACCAAGCGTTTTTTCGAGCTCTTCTCGATTTAGCTGGCTGTCGTGTAATAAATGCTGTTCAACCGTGTTCATAATAAATGCTCTCTAAATCGTTGCTGAGATAATATCGGCATATCTCGGCGAATTTTATTCAATCGGTTTAAATCCAGATCATGGCTAATAAACCCTGTGCCAGTGGGAAGTTCAGCTAAGGTTTCTCCCCAAGGCGAAATAATAATGCTATGACCAAACGTTTCGCGGCCATTTTCATGCTGACCGACTTGCGCAGCCGCAATCACATAGCTTTGTGTTTCAATGGCGCGCGCTTTCAGTAACACATGCCAATGCGCGGCACCGGTAACGATAGTAAAAGCGCTTGGAACCAGTATAAGCTCCGCACCTAAATGCTGCATTGCAGTATATAAACCACTAAAGCGCAGATCATAACATACTGAGAGGCCAATTTTACCAAAGGGTGAGTCAACCACGACCACTTCATTACCAGCTTCGGTGGCAGCTGACTCGTGATAGCTCTGAGTTTTATCCGCGACATTGACATCAAATAGGTGGATTTTGTTATATTGCGCCACCACTTTACCGCAACTATTAAATAGCAAAGAGGCGGCTAAATATTTACCGTTTTCTTTCGATATCGGCAACGTGCCTGCGGCTAACCAAATATCAAATTTTCGGCAAAGTGCGCTTAGTTGCTGTTGGTAATCCGTACTTTTTTGACCAACTAAATAGCTGGCATGACTGTCTTTACTAAACACTAAAAAGCTTTCAGGTAAACAAACAAGCAACGGTCTTACCGCGGGCAAGTTTATAAGTTGCTCGCCAAGCCAAATCAGGTTTTGCAAAGGATTAGTTGATGAGCACATTTGTAGTGCCACCACATTCGGTGGAAAAGTATTAGCCATTATCTGTAGCCGTTACTGCGGCATCTTTTAATTTAAGATCAACCTTTTCTTGTGGCTGATTTTTCGCCGCTTGTGGAATAGTCACTTCTTTACTCTTACGGTCAACTTCTTTCACCACTGGGTCACTCATGCTGCCACTCACTTTAAAGTTAATCTCTGAAATAACCCGCGCAGAGTGAATTACTTTATCAATTGCCAATGCAGCAAGCCCTGTTACGGGGTTGACCATCCAAGCAACAATCACCGGAATACTCGACGTGACCTGCGGTGCAACCGCCAAATCATAATCAATTTCGAAGGTGTTTAAGTTAGCATAACCTGCAATTCTTAAATCAGCAGGTACCCCATCCATTTTTGTATCTTGGGTATACGCAATGCCTTTATCAAGCTGCATACTACCTTGCATACTGTTGTAAAAAAAACCTTTTGAGAACACATCACGAAAATCGAGTTTTAATTTACGCACTAATGAATCTAGGCTCAGTAATGAAAATACTCGCGCTCCGCCATCACTTACTTCTGCTAAATTACCATCGCCTAAACGCCAGTTAACATTACCCGACAAGCTTGCTACATCAAACTGATAGGGTGCATCTTGCCAGTTTAAGTTAAATGTAATGTCGGCATCGGAATCTTTGACCGTTGAAGTTATATCAAACTCATCAAATAGCTCGCCAATATCATCACTTTGCATAGCACCATTAAAATTTGTAATACCGTTTTTCCATTGCCCTTTGGCACGTAAAATATGCTCTTTTTTATCAACCACTAACTCAGAAATAGTCAGTTTTTGTCCATCGCCATATAATGATGCACTGACTTTATCTAGCTGATAAGTAGCAACTTTGCAGTCTACACATTCAAACTCAATAGCAGGTAATGATGGTAACCATGTTAAATCTTGTTCTTTATCACTAGGCTGCGCTGCGACATAAGCACCATCGTCTATAAAGTTAAGCCTTAAATAATCACTAAAAATATGAATAGGTCGACTTGATTGACTAAGCGGTATTGTTACTTTTGATCGTAGTTCTTTGGCACTGAGCTTTACATTAAGCTCATCTACGCCAGGTGTAAGGCGCATTTCAAAATCGTTAAAAGCAATTTTTTCAAGGTTTAATTTATTTACTTTAGCGGTAACATTATTCAGCGGCGGGAATAAGCCAGGCTTATCTGAGTCACCATTGCTGACATTGATGATCTGATCAATTAAGTTAACCCATGGCAAAGTAGGTGTTTGGTTAAGAGCTATTGTAACGGCTAAATCTTGCTGGGTAAGCCCTAAGTCTTTATCACCTAAAATAAAGTGCGCATTATTAAAACGCTTTTTTTGGTTAGATAAAATGCCATTAAAAAACAGGTTATTGTTAACATTGGCGGTGATCAAGTTGGATATACTATCGCCTTGTACTATGGCGCTAAAAGGCCAAACCTGATCAGCACTTTTATTGAACGGTGCAGGCAGTTTGCTGGCTAAGCCAGTTAAATTCGAACGTACTTGAGCGCGATAATCAAAGCCATCGTCTAAAAAGTTTAACGCAAGATCAATATCAAACTCGCTATCGCCTTGTAAATAGCCAGCCATTATTCCCTGAGCATTTGCAATTAAAGTTTGCGCTTCAAGTTGCGCTTTAATCGCCACATCTGCTCGATAATTATTAGCAATATTTTTACCGGTAAAATCAATTTCTAATGGCATACCTAGCCAATTTGCTGTGGCTGTTTTTAGGTTAATTATATCGTCTTGAAAAGTTAGCTTACCCGTGACATTTTCAAGAGTGATCCCTGGTTGAGCTAGATAAATGGGTAAATTGTTTAAGTAAACATCACCTTTGGCAGCTACTTTAAGCGCTCTTAAGTCAATCAATAATTCGATATTTGCCTCTGCTTTACCGCGTCCTTGAATAACTTCAAACACGTTAGCAAGCGGATCAGCAATGGGAGTAGCTTTAAAAAAAGATAGTAACTTTTGCGCCTCAGCCGTTTTATCTATTTTTACGCTCAATACATCTGCACTTGATAAATCATCAATACTCACATGTACTGCATCACCTAAATCTAAATTAACCAACTGACCTTGGCGGCTATAAATATCCATCCGCTGGTTTTCAAAGTGTAAAATAACTTGTGCATTTTTTATCGTTGGCCAATCAGGCGAAAAAGCATAATCGGCGTCATCAACCGTTGCCAATACTTCAAATTGCCCTGAATTATCTGCAAACGGAAAACCACTCAAAGGGCCTGAAAATAGTACCTGAGCTTGGTTGACCTCTCCGCCTTGAATCGCACCCGTTAAATAATCAACTAGGTTTTCGCTCATAACCGGCAGCGGGAAGTAATGGCTAGCAACACTGGCATCATGTGCACTTACCTCGGCATATAAATCAAGGCGGGGCTGCTCACTTAGGTTAAGTTGCATTTCAGCAGCAAATACAATTTCGTCGTTATCTAACCAAATATTATCACTACTTAATTGCCAGCCACTTGCTAGATGCTCTAAATTTATATCTAAATTAAGCTGCTTATACGTTATAGGATGGCTAAATGATTCATCTGTTAGTAGTTGGTTATTTACGCCAGCGAGTTTAATTTTCCCGCGCTGTTGATTGAGTAAGCCATTGACTCGTAAATCTTGCACACCAGGGACCCCCTCGTCTGCTGACCATGCGAGTTGCTGGCCTTCAAACCACAATTGCCAGTCATTATTTTCTTTTATTTGAATATACGCATTATCAATTTGACCATCGGGGTTACGACTAGTAAATGGAGTAAGTACTTCAAAGTTACTTAACTGAGCTAACTTAGAAACAAGCTCAAAATCAACCTGTTGCATCCAAAACTGCTGCTGTTTTGCGTCAATCTGCGCTTCAAATTGCAAATTTGGCCAGCTTTGTTCGTCGCTATTAATGGTTAAGCCGGTACTTTTTAAGCGCCAACCACTTTGCCACGGATATAGTTTAAAACCACCTTGATTAATACTAAATTGATGATCTTGTTCTGCTTGCTGCCAGCGTATAAAGCTTGGTTGCCACTGCACGCTGATATCCTTAATTAAACCGGATTCCAGCCTTAACCAACTCTGTAAGTTGATATCAGAATGTAGCTGTTGCTTCTCGGCGTTAATGTATTGTGCCAACCAGTTAGACACATCAACTTTATCTGCTTGCACAAATACATCGCCTGCCATACTTTCTAGGGTCGAACCACTGAGAGACAAACGCGCATCAAAAGTACCTACCGATATTCCCGGTAAAGCAACTTTACCACTGCCTAAATGTTGCTCATTTTGATTTTGCCAAACCATGTCTTCTAAGATTAATTTGCGAGCTTTACCATCACCAAAAAGTAAATTTAAACTGCTGTTTTGCACAGAAAAATGGCCGGTATCGCCTAAAAATAATCCTTCGACCAGCTCTTTTTGCTCAAACGAAACCGCCCCAGAGTTATTATCAAGCAAGCTGGGCAAGTTTACATTGGCATGAAAGCCATTAATAATAAAATAGTTAGATTTAAGCTGACGTGTTTTTATAGTCTCCCATAAATTCAGCTCTAAACTTGCTTTTGCAATGGTTAAGGCAATTGGCGAGGACTTATTATTCTCAAAAGATATTTCTTCAAACACAATAGTGGGGCTCTGCCCTTGCCAATTGGCAGAAATAGACCCTATAGCAAGATCAATGGAAAACTTATCATACAGGTAACTTTCAATATCACCTTTGTAATCATCAGCATAAGGCAAGGTATATTTTAAAACAGAAACAATAACGGCCAGAAGTACCAATGTTACAGCAAAAACTTGCCACAACTTGCGGATACAAAAAAAACAGACCGTTTTCAATTTCATTACATCATTACCACATCAAACTGCTCTTGGGAATATAAACTCTCAGTTTGGATGGTCACGTGTTTACCAATAAATAGCTCAAGCTCTGCAAGGTTGTGGTATTCATCATTAAGTAGCGCTTCACTAACCGCAGGTGCAGCATAAACCATAAATTTATCAGCTTCATAAGCGCGATTAACCCGCACTATTTCACGTAAAATTTCATAACATACGGTTTCAACAGTTTTTTGCGAGCCACGCCCAGAACATGCAGGGCACACATCACATAAAATATGCTCAAGACTTTCACGAGTGCGTTTGCGAGTCATTTCAACCAGGCCTAAAGCCGATAAACCATTAATATTTGATTTAACTCGATCTTTTGCCAACGCTGACTCCAAAGAGTGCAACACTCTTCGCTTATGCTCCTCGCTTACCATATCAATAAAATCGATAATGATAATGCCACCTAAATTACGCAACCTAAGCTGGCGACCAATTGCGGATGTAGCTTCAACATTAGTATTAAAAATAGTTTCTTCAAGGTTACGATGGCCTACAAAAGCGCCTGTATTGACATCAACTGTAGTCATGGCTTCGGTTTGATCGATAATCAAATACCCGCCTGATTTTAATTCAACCTTACGGTGCAGTGCTTTTTGAATTTCATTTTCAACATCAAACAAATCAAAAATAGGTCGCTCACCCGGATAATATTCCAGCACCTGTGATAAAATAGGCACAAACTCTTTAGTGAACTCTTTAAGTTCTTGGTAAGTTAGCTTTGAATCAACTCGTATGCGCTCCATATCTTCACCGACATAATCACGCAAAGTACGAAAAGCCAAGGTTAAGTCTTCATGAAGAATACTTGCTTTGCTGGTTTTTTTACGTTTAGCGGTGATTTTACCCCACAATTTTTTTAAAAACTCAGCATCATGACGAAGCTCAGCTTCGTTAGCGCCTTCCGCAGCGGTGCGTACAATAAAGCTGCCTTCTTCATCGCCATATTCAGCAACAATACTTTTTAATCTTGCGCGTTCTTCTTCAGTTTCAATACGCTGACTAACCCCAACATGAGTTGCATCAGGCATAAACACTAAATAACGTGAAGGAATGGTAATATCGGTAGTTAAACGCGCGCCTTTAGTGCCTAACGGGTCTTTCACTACTTGCACCATAATATATTGCCCTTGGCGCACTAACTCACGGATATCTTGTACTTTTTTAATCGGTTGCTCGTCAACACCTTCAACTATAGAGGCACTATTAACAATATCAGAGGCATGTAGAAAAGCGGCTTTATCCAAACCAATATCAACAAAGGCTGCTTGCATACCGGGCAGCACACGGCTAATTTTACCTAGGTAAATATTGCCGACGATCCCCAAGTTACCAATACGCTCTAATTGTATTTCTTTTAATACCCCATTCTCAATTAGGGCAACACGACTTTCACTCGGCGTGACGTTAATCAGTAATTCTGTACTCATGTTACCTACTTAAAAATTCGCGTAATAATTCTTCGCATTCATATAAAGGTAAGCCGACAACGGCAAAATAGCTACCTGAAATATGCGTAACAAATCGTCCACCCAAACCTTGGATACCATAACCACCAGCTTTATCATGTGGCTCACCACTTTGCCAATAGCTCTCAAGCTCTTCGTCGCTAATGTTTTTAAAGGTGACGTCGGTGATCACAACCCTGCTTTCAACGCGCTCATTATTGGCAAAAGCAATAGCGGTCATCACTTGGTGGGTTTGCCCTGATAGGCGCCGAAGAGTAGCCATAAAGTCGGTTTTATCTCTAGGTTTAACCAGTGACTGATTATCTATAACGACCACTGTATCAGAACCAAGCACGGGGCGGTCAATATAGTCCATTGCCACGCCACTTTGAGCTTTCAGGCGTGCCATACGTTCAACATATTTAATTGGAGACTCTTTACTTAACTGGCTTTCATCAGCATCAACGCTAAATTGTGAAAATTCAATATCAAGCTGTGAAAGCAGCTCTTTACGCCTTGGTGAAGCTGACGCTAAATAAATTGCGGTTTGCATTATCTGATCCTAAAATGACGACGGTACTTACGTAATAAGAGGAAAATCCACGGCCAACTTAATGTACCAGTAAGCACAGGCCACAAGTACTGAGGACTAAAATAAACATCCATTAAAAAGTGATTTAACCAAAACTGCATTAAATGATAGAGCGTTAAAAATAGCCCTACCAAAATTGATTGCTGCCATAAGGAAAAATTTCGAATTTTTTGATAGTTGCTGGCAGTAATGAAAATACACACTGAAAAAGTCAACGAGTTAACCCCAAGCGCAGAGCCCGACGCTAAGTCAAGTAGTAACCCAACCACCCACGCTGTACCTATATTCAAACGGTGTGGCACCGCTAGTGCCCAATACATTAATACCAGTAAAACCCAATCAGGACGAAATGGCTCAAACGAAAATGGCAACGGCATTAACGCCATAATTAAGGAGAAAAAGATGCTGACAGCAATAAGTAATGAGTAACGGCTATTCATTGGTAATGCTTTCCTGCTGATTGCGCCATAAAACAACTAACAATCGAATACGATCAAGTAATGCTATGGGTTCTGCATATACTTGAGCAAAAGGACGCCCTTCGTCACGGTTTATTTCTGTAACAACGGCCACAGGGTAACCTTCAGGGAAAGTATTGCCAAGACCGGAGGTGACAAGTACATCACCTATTCTGACATCTAAACTATGCGGGACATGCGAAAGCCTAACCACATTAATTTTGCCAATACCTTCTACAACCGTTCGCACATCGTTACGTAAGATACGCACCGGTGTAGCATGAGTGGTATCTGTCATAAGCAAAACCCGTGACGTGGTTGAACCGACTTTTGTTAGTTGCCCTACAACGCCCATTTCATCAATAACAGCTTGGCCTTCACTCAAGCCATCAGTCGCACCACGATTAATAACCACCTGGTGGCTATATGGGTTTGAGTGCACAGATAAAATTTGCGCTATGATTTTTCGGTTCGGTTGTCTTGCTGATGAACCTAATAAGGCGCGCATTTTTTGATTTTCTTTTGCTAAAAACTGATACTGTTGAAGCTGCTCACTTTGTAATAATTGTTTTTTCTTAAGCGCTTCATTTTCAGTAAGAAGCTGGTCGCGAGTGTGTAAACTTTTAGCGCCAAAGCTAAATAATTCATAAGGTAAGTTCGCAAGATATATTAAGGGACTTACCAAGGTATTCAAGCTGGTTCTGGCTGTGTTGCCACCTTGCGTATAGCGGTCGCCCACAATCAATACGATACTCAAAAGCACTGCGACAAAAAGCCGCAGTTGCAATGAAACGGTACGCCTAAACATTGACTTCATTAATCGTAACTAAATACGTCACCACCGTGCATATCTATCATTTCGAGTGCCTTACCACCACCATGCGCTACACACGTTAATGGATCATCTGCAACCACCACCGGAATACCAGTTTCTTCCATTAATAGACGGTCAAGGTCTTTCAATAGTGCACCACCGCCAGTTAATACCATGCCGTGAGCAGAAATATCTGAGGCAAGCTCAGGTGGAGATTGCTCAAGAGCGACCATCACTGCACTTACAATACCCATTAGCGGCTCTTGTAATGCATCTAAAATCTCGTGTGAGTTAAGCATAAATGAACGCGGCACACCTTCAGCTAAATTACGACCACGTACTTCAATTTCAATTGGCTCATCACTTTTAAACGCCGAACCAATTTGATGCTTAATGTTTTCTGCAGTCGCTTCACCAATTAAGCTACCAAAATTACGGCGCACATAGTTAATAATAGCTTCATCAAACTTATCACCACCAATACGGACCGATGAAGAATAAACCACACCATTAAGTGAGATGATTGCAACTTCAGTAGTACCACCACCAATATCAACCACCATTGAACCCGTTGCTTCTGATACCGGCAAACCGGCACCAATTGCAGCAGCCATTGGCTCTTCGATTAAATAAACCTCACGTGCACCAGCGCCCATTGCTGATTCACGGATCGCGCGCTTTTCAACTTGGGTTGCACCACAAGGTACACAAATAAGTACCCGCGGACTTGGACGCATAAAGTTATTATTATGCACCTGTTTGATAAAGTGTTGCAGCATTTTTTCAGTAACATAAAAATCAGCAATTACACCATCTTTCATCGGCCTGATAGCTTTAATGTTACCCGGCGTTCGGCCCAGCATTTGCTTTGCTTCGGTGCCTACTGAGGCAACACTTTTTGGACCGCCAGCACGCTCTTGGCGAATGGCGACAACTGATGGCTCGTTTAATACGATACCTTCTTCTTTTACATAAATTAGGGTGTTGGCTGTACCCAAGTCGATCGATAGATCGTTTGAAAAAATACCACGGAGTTTCTTAAACATGGGGTTGGATGACCTTTGAAAAACGTTCATATAGTAGCTGCAATCACTTTACCATGCTGACGGTATTGAGCAATATAAAGCATTACAGCTTTTGAATATTTACAAAACAGGAAGCGTTGCTTCCTGTTTTACTAATTTATCGCTCGCGTACTAAACGAAAGCCAATATAGTTAGCGCGAAAATCTGGCGCTAAAATTAAACGTGTTGACGCACGTGCCAAGCTTGACGCAAAATTCCACGCTCCACCACGCACTGTAACATCTGACTGCTGGGCTGCTTTGTGCGTCCATTCCCATACATTGCCAACTGTGTCGTATACACCAAACGCGTTAGGTGCAAAGCTACCTACTGGCGCAGCACTGTGATTCGAATACTCACTGCCACACCAACCGCAATTGGCTAAGTTTTTACCGATTTCGTTACCCCATGGGTATTCTGTTTTACTTCCTGCACGAGCGGCGTATTCCCACTCAACTTCATTAGGTAAACGAAATTTTTTGCCAGTCTGTCCTGACAACCAATCTGCATATGCTTTTGCATCATTATAGGTTAAGCACACTGCTGGAAAATCATTAGCTTGCTTAAAGCCAGGGTTACGCCAATTTAAACTGGCTTCCCATACTGGCTCACCATTTAAGTAATAAGCACAACCACGATTTTTTTCAGCTTCAGTTTTATAGTTAGTGTTACTCACAAACTGCTGGTAAGCCCCTACTGAGACCTCTTTACTTTGCATCGCAAACGAACTATCAATCGTTTTTTCAACGACAGGACGCTCATTAGCAAGTCCATTGCCTTGGATATCGCCCATTTCAAACTTACCTGCAGGAATAACGACAACTGCAGCATTAGTCGCATTTCCTACAGTGCTTGTTTCGGTATTCGTTATACTTTGCTCGCTAGTGTTAGTCGGTGCAGCAATCGACTCAGGCTTTTTTAGCAATGTGGCGTGAATAGTTTCCGATTTTCGCAAATTAACACGCTTTTGATAGCTTTTATAACCTTGTTTACGTATTTCTACGCTGTACACTCCACGAGGTAACGTAGTCGCTAAACGAGTTGAACCAAAGTTAACCCCATCAATAAATACTTCATCATCGTAAACATTTGAGCGTAATGTCAGTTCAATCATTTGCTCCTGATCATTGCTGCTTAACGGACTAACGGCTGCTATAGGTTTAGCTGAATAATCACGAACTGGCGGATTACTCACACGCGACACAGCAACGGCGTTAATATTATCCTTATTATCACTGAATGCTAACTGACTATCAGAAAAAGTAGTTTTATAACTCGCTTGATTTTTCTCTTTATCTAATTCTGTTGAGCGTGTACGTAATAAATTGAGTTGGCTTTCTTCTTTTAATTGTGTTGAATTACCAAATCCAGCTTGTTTAGTGTTGGTCTCCGATTTAATTCCAGTAACCGTTACAGTATCTTGCGCTAATGCACTCGACGCTAACAAGCTAGCTGAAATTAAAAGAGATAAAGGGGCAATTCGCATATATTCCATTCTCAAAAAGCGGCAATTCTTTGGTCAGTATTTATTTTTATAATTAAACTCTTATGCTATGTACTTGCAAGGCAAAACACAAGCTTTGTTCAAGAATTATCTGAGTTTACAACTATTCACGCACTTCACGCCAGTAAATAACCCGATCATTTTCTCTAAAAGGACTAAATTGTAAAACTCCCTCTGTTCAAGGTTATCATCAGCACTATTAATTACGAATAATCAAAATACGCGGCTCGTGATCGACATACTCCACAATGAGCATATGAGCATCGGGTTCCTCTCTTTTGATGTCTTAGAGCGTAGCACTGCATCGGTTTCTGAAAAGCTATTAATGAATGGAGCTAACTGCAATTTGTCAGCAATAAACATTCATTTTGCAACTTTGCATAGCTTGGGTAATCGGGTAATCGATAAAATCAGCAACAATATTTTCGGGGGGCTATAGTAACTAAACTTTTTGTAGTCCAAAGTAATGATTGAGCGATTTCCTAGTCAGTTAATGTGGGTTTATCCATTTGTAATACTTTATATAAAAAGTGTGGTAAAACTAAATTAATAGCATATGTTTCTCAACTAACCTGGTTTGTGCAAGATGCTATAGCATTTGTATAATCACTTTGCTCAACCACATCCATGCTGTAAAATTTATCAATATGCCATTGCTCTCGCTGTTTATTTAACGATACCCCAGTGACTACATTTGTATATGCCGCAAAACCCACTACGACATTAAGGTTAATACCACGGCTTAGCCAAGGTTTAGTCAAGGGAATAATGAAAAAAGCTTTTTTATCATGGAGCTACTTTTTGTCTTTTATACGCATATTTAAGCTTCGTACAAACTTGTTGGCTTGCAAGTTAAAAATATAATTATTTAGGTATGTGATGCGATTAAATTTAGATATTGACGAAAATACACCTATACAACAAATATATAGTGACTCATTTAAAAAACGTAATTTATTTATCAGCATAAAACGCGATGATCAACTACACCCCCTATTAAGCGGTAATAAATGGCGAAAACTTAAATATAACCTACTAGAAATGCAGAGATTAGGTAAAACAGAGTTAGTTACTTTTGGAGGTGCGTTCTCAAACCATATTCATGCCTGTGCAGCAGCAGGGAAATTATTTAATATTCAAACTCACGGCATTATTCGTGGCCCACATTTAGATAGTAATAATCCAAGCCTACAATTTGCAGCGCAATGCGGTATGCAGCTTAAAGCAGTTACTCGTTTAGAATATAAAAAAAGACATGATCATGACTACTTAACAAAACTACAACAACGCTTTCCTAATGCTTATATATTGCCAGAAGGGGGAACTAATCAAGCAGCGATACCAGGCTGCAAAGAACTAGCTGAAAGCTTGCCAGATCATGACTATTTAATTTGCCCTACTGGCAGTGGGGGCACCTTAGCGGGACTTATCGAAGGCAGAAAAACCTCAACTGAAATACTTGGTATCGCGGTTTTGAAACAAGCCGAGTATCTTATGAATGAGATAAAAGCACTTAGCCCAAAGGCTTGCCAGCAAACGAATTGGCAATTATTGACTCAGTTTCATGATGGTGGTTATGGCAAGTTTAGTGCTCAATTGTGGCAGTTTTGTAAGCAGATGCAAAGCGAGTATCAACTGCCACTAGAACCCATTTATAGTGGCAAAATGATGTATGCCTTATGGCAATTGATTGAGCAAGATTACTTTCCATCAGGCAGTAAAATAATTGCAGTGCATACCGGTGGATTACAAGGGCTATCAGGGCTTGAGTATCTTAAACGTATCTAGGTGGTGTTTATTAAATACGAATATATGAGTAAGTTATTGTAGTAGCTTAAAAAAATAAAAATGTGCGACTAAAACACCTAGTTTTAACGGGTTTTAGCTCTTACTGAGTTTCCACCCCTACACTATATACTGGCAAGTTAATCATTTTTTCTTGATGAACCATTTACTGTACTATTTTTTGCAGCTTTAATTGACCATCAATATGATAAATGAGCTCAAAGCTTAGCTTTAACCCTGTCACTTCTTTAAATAAACGCAGCATATCAATACAAGACTGGATAACGATTAAAAGAGGTTTACAGGCATTCAAGTTGAGTAAATCGCGCTAAGCCATTTAAAATTATAAAATTAAGCGAGCGATGATTACTGTGACGATTAAATAATTATTTTTTATCGCATAGTGAAAAGCCCAGCATATAGCTGGGCTCTTAATGATCTTTATCTTTAAACTATTATTTTAACTGTGTCCTAGAACGGTAATAAACACATAAACCCAAAACAGGGTGAGTGAGTGAATAAAAACTCCTTTTAAAATAAAGCTTAAAGAGATAACTCAAACATTATTTTATACACTTCAATCACAATTTGTATATTAAAAGCACTTTTAGGGCTAAAAACTACACTTAATCTACATTTTAAGCTTAACTACAAAAAGTAGTGGTGAAGCTTATTACCACTCTAATTTACCTGATATTCTACCAATACTAGACGTTTTAGCCAGCGTTCTATATTCATAATATTCATAATATTCATAGCCAAATGCTTTATCAATTAAGACCTCGGTGGCAAACTGATGCACTAATTTATCATCAACCACTTGGGGTTTTAAAGCAACGACAGGCTCACCTTTCGCTTTTACTGAAGAATAAAGAACACCATCACATTTATCAGTCAAAAACATATTACTTAGGGCTGATGTCACTTGATACAACCGTTCATTTCCTTCACGAGATAATATATCTGCAAAGAAGCGATCTGTTAACTCATAGGCTAAAAGCAATTCTCGGCTAAACTGCTTAACCATATGCTTTCTTGCCTCAGTGTAATAGTCAAAGGTATCTTGGTTTAAATAATACGGTTTTTCATTTCGTCTTATTTGATCCCATATCCCTATGACTCTTAAATATAAACCAGTTTCACTCACTTGATGAGATCGCAGTACATTTAGGTGATCAAGCTGTTTCGCTTGAGCCTCAGATAATACAACTCTTAATGCCGTATCATCTTGTTTAACGGCTACAGAAGCATAAAACAGCGCTTGGCCTGTAAGATTTAACCTACCCGCCTTTGGAAACGTGCAAGAGGTTTTCTTTATGTAAGATAAATCATCAACATTAGTAAAGTTTTGACCTTCACAAAGGCGTACTCTTAGAAATTCAAGTTCATTTATTGGGTGGTCGAGTGTAATAGTCATGCAACCAGCTAAGAAATCTACTTTGGATTTGATTTCATGCATTGCTAGCTCACACGTACCGTTTATATGATCATTTAATTGACTAATATAAACGGAAGAGTGAAGTAAATTAGTATACCCACACTCTACTGATGCTTTATAGTCAATCCGCTTAATTAATTTGGGGGCTAAAACCATTACATGACCTACATCACTCTGCCACAACAAGCACTACGCTATTAGAAATATTCTCTATCAGTTCTGTTTTTTCTAAGGCTTTTGGCTTGACTGGTTCAATATAGTCTACACCGTGATTTATCAGCATTGGCAATGCATAAGCTATTTTAACGGCATAATTTACATTTTGAGCCAATGTTCCCGTAGCTTTAATAGCTGCTGATTGATTTAACGATGCTGAAGCAATTCCAATGACAACACCTTGATTATTTACCATCGGACTACCTGAGTTTCCGGGCTGTATAGGGGAATCAATTTGAAAATACCGAGTATCACCTTGGATGCCAGAATTGGCATTAATATACCCAAATGTCGCTTTTTGTTCGTTGCCTTGTAAGCCTATATTTGGATAACCTAAAATGGCGATTGCGGTTCCTTGCTTCGTTTTGTTTTTAAGCTCAATCGGTAAACCTTCAACCACCTTATCTACTTTCAGTAAAGCGATATCATTGCTGGGGTCATGATCAACCAATGAAGCTGATACAGATTTACCATGTAGAATAATCGATATGTTTGATGAACCTTCTATTACGTGACTATTGGTAAGCACATAACCATCATTAGAAATAAAGAAGCCCGTGCCTGTAGAAATACCTTTAGACGACTCTGGCTTTTTGTTGTCAGGTTTTGTTGTCACAGTTGACGAAGTAACATTCTGAGAGTCATATCTTTGCTTCATAGCTAGAGCAAGGTTTCCTGCACTATTGGCTCTATTTGCCAATGTCGAGGCTTTAATTGAAACTTTTAAAATTTCATCCGTATAACTTTCGGGTAAAGTTACATTTTCTTTTTGAGTGCCAAACTGCCATTTCTGATGAAATACCCCACGTTTATTTTTCACTACAATATACTTGTCTGGTTTGTCAGCATTCATATCATTAAAGCCCCAAACTGTATAAGTCGGCTGGTTACTTTTATCAAATGACTCTCTGGCTCCAAAGAAACGTAAATTACCGAATTGTCCTGATAGCTTCGCAAAACCGTCAGCGTAGTTCTTTCTTGCAACTCCAGTGAATATTCCTGTGGTAAGACTTTGCTCCCCTTGAGAAT
>NZ_JBQSVO010000070.1:0-20468 GCF_052376275.1 Pseudoalteromonas sp. AOP7-A1-14
AGGTGGCTATCGGAGTGTTTCAAACATGGTTGATTCGCTCAGTGTGAAATTCAACTCGGTTCGTCATTAATTACCTTGATTTGCACATAGTGTTTTTAGTTAACTTAGAATACACAATGATCTAAATATTAATTGTTTCTATTTGTGTTTGCGGTGCCGTTTTTGTATACTCCGATTTCTTATCAATTCTTGATCAGAAATCGGCTGTATGTAATTAAATCTTCTCGCTTTATATTTGGGTATTTACGGTGTGATTAATAATATTTTTAGCGGTAGATAAAATATTAAATTCTAGGTACAGAAGAATATATGCATTTCAGCTGATTTAACCATATTACCAATAAGGAAGAAATAAATGGGTATTGAAGCCTTGGTTAAAAATAAGCTATCAATAATAATAACTGCTATTTTAATTATGAATAGTCACAGTGTGTTAGGCCAAGAAAAAACATCTAAGTCAGAAAAAAAAGATGAAAAACTGCCTGAAACTATCACTATTGTTGGCCATAAAATTACTGAACTGTATGAACAAAATGATGGTGGCGCATTAGGCAACAGAACTGTGCTTGATACGCCATTTTCAGTGGATATGATTTCCCTTGAAGATATAGAAATACGCCAAGTAAATACCCTAGATAGTTTATTTAGTCGAGAGGCTTCTGTATCCGTAGATGGTAGCGCTTACAGTAACTTCGGCTCGACGATTAGAGTCAGGGGATTACCACTGGACTACACTAATAGTTTTAAGGTAAATGGTTTATCACTTAACAATTTTAGTGGTGAATTGCCTTATGAAGCATTTGAAAAAGTTGCTTTGTTAAAAGGCGCGACAGGTTACATGTATGGAATGGCAGCTCCTGGTGGGGTTGTTAACTACGTTACTAAAAAACCAGTTAATGATTTGCTTAATATAAGTGCAGGCTATCGAAGTGATGGTGTTTTGAATGCTCATATCGATGCGAGTACCAGGTTTGGTGAAGATGATAAATACGGTGTACGAGTTAATGCCGTTAACGAAGAAGGCGATACTTACCTTGAGGATGGAACTGTTGATCGACAGAGCTTATCTGTTGCATTTGATGCATACCTGACCGACAACTTACGTTGGAATGCCGATTTGATCTATAGTGACAGACTTACTGAAAACTCATGGACAACAATGTCAAACTCTATGAGTAGCGATAGTTCATTACCAGAGGCTGTTCATGGTGATAGAAGTATAGGTGTTGATGGTACCTTTGATGATTATAACAACCTTATCCTACTTACGGGCTTAACATGGGATATTAACCATAATTGGCAAGCTAAAATAGAATACGATTATTCAGAGAATGATACTCACTGGGTTAAAACTCTAGCGAATTTACTCAATAGTGAAGGTGATGTCTCAATCAGTCTTTATGAGCAATACTTTAAAGTTAACTATGAGCAGATACAAGGTATTCTAACTGGTCATTTTGAAACCGGTGATATTAGCCATGATTTAGTCATAGGCTCAGCTTATCAGGTTGCTGATACGTATCGAAACGATGGCGGTAAATATGGGCGTAGGGATACACGTAATTATGGCGTTGATAATTTATATAACGCTGTAGAGCTTCCAGCTTATGAGGCAACACTGCAAGAAGATCTAGATCTTGCTTGGTCAGATACACAGCAATCATTTTTTGTTAATGACTCAATTAAATTTAATGAAAACTATGAATTATTAGTAGGCGTTCGTCATACAAAAATAGAGCATTCTCCTGGTGACTATTTTTTAGCTTATCAAGATGATTATAATGATTCATCAACTACTCCCGTCGTAGCTATGATGTACAAACCAAACAAGCAGACTACTTTCTACACTAGTTATGTTGAATCTTTTGAAGGACAAACATCGTCCGTTGGAGAAAGTTATGCAAATGCTAACGAACTATTAGAGCCACAAAAAAGTGAGCAAATTGAAATAGGTTATAAACAAAGTGGTAATGATTGGTCATCATCAGCGGCCCTATTTCGTATTGAGCGTGGTGCAGAGCTGGTAACTGATGATAATTATCTTATTCAAGATGGTGTTAGTTTATACCAAGGATTGGAGTTAAGTGGTGCATTAGATTTAACCAGTAACTTCTCTGTTTATGGTGAGTTAATGCTATTAGATGCAACTTACGATAAAACGAGCGAAAGCTATCAAGGCAACCAAGTTTCAGGTACTCCTGATTACCAAGTTAGTCTACAAACTAATTATAACATTGAGGCTGTGGATGGACTTACCGTTAACTTAGGGGGTAAGCAACATGGCGAAACATCAGCAAATGCTAATAATGACTGGGAACTACCTTCATATACTATTTTTTATGCTGGGGTTAGCTATAGCCATAAAGTGGGTAATAATAATTTAGTTTTAATTGGTACAGTTGATAATCTTTTTGATAAAGAATTTTGGGCAGTAGGTGACGATTATGGCGTATTAAGAATTGGCGAGCCTCGCACATTTGCAATCAAAGCTAAATTTGAATTCTAAAGTATAAGCTTTTGTAATTGTGAACTGGATTGCATGAGTGATGCAGTTCACAATCACGTAAAAAGTACTTATGCTTATCAAATCTTAAATATTTAATATTATTCTATAATAATTGCGTTTCAATATTAAAACTAATTTAGTACCTAACTAACTATTTATTATGGATTTATTATATTTTTAAGCTGGTTATCTTACTAAATAATCTAGTAAGCTAATTCAAATTTTATATTTTATAGTTTGAACAGTACATTCTCTTTGTTATACTCCCTTCAAACTTTCAGTCTTTTTTGAAAGTTCTATTGATACAGATCAACTTTCATCTAGCTAATATCTGCTAGATAAATTTGATTTTATGTAGCATTAACCATATTGAGCTTTTAGCGGCAATGTTTAAGATTTTTCATTATCGCAATATTACTTTAGTTATTATTTGTAATTTTATTAGGTGAATGGCTTTGAACACACTTTCTTTACAGCATACAAATAAGGAACTTGCCTCTGGCGAGCCATTTGTGTGTGAGCGCTTAAATAAAGCGGGTAAAGGAGCTTGTGTAGCTGTTATCTTACTTGTATTTAATATTGTTATGTTGCTAAGTGGTGCATTAGAAGATGCCTTTAAACTTGAAGCTTTACTTAGTGATGACTTAATTACAGACTCATTACTCGTTGTTATAGCCCAATTTTTAGCTCATCCGATCATTGCAAACCAGCTGCTTATTGGTCTTTGTTGGTTATTGTTCCACATAATTCCTGCACGTCGTGCTGGGATCATTTTACGTAAAACAGCTTTTGCTTTTCAACAAGCAAAAAGCTCAGTCGTAGTACACAGTGCTCACGGCTGTCGTGCGCCACCACAAGTAAATAGTTGATCGCTACTTAAGTTTAGTAGTTTAAATTTAGCTGTTTAGTCACTTGCTCGTTCTGCTTTTTTAATACTACTTAGACTTATTGCGTCTGCGATTCAACTAACCTCCTTCATTTTCTCACGTACTGCATGTTGGGCCTCTTTGTGTCTATAAAAGTCGTCAGAGAATATAAGTCGTTGTTTTATTATTAATAGTTAAAACAACAAATTTCAAACTTTAGGTTGTAGGGTAGTCCTTTGTTAATTCGAAACCTGTTTAATATTGCTCTGGGTACGTTTGTACTCGCATTAACCGGCTGTAAAGGCGGTGTGCTTGATCCAAAAGGGCAAGTTGGGATAGATGAAAAAAACCTGATCATCATCGCCACTGTGCTGATGTTGATAGTGGTTGTGCCAGTCATAATAATGACCTTGTATTTCGCATGGAAATATCGCGATGGCCAAGACCACGAAGTTTATGCGCCTAAGTGGGCGCACTCAAATAAAATTGAAGCTGTAGTATGGGCCATTCCAATTGTAATTGTGGCTATTTTAGGTGTGATTACTTGGCAATCCACTCAAGAATTAGACCCATATAAACCGCTTGAAGGAAAGGGAGAGCACTTAACTGTTGAAGTGGTATCTTTAAACTGGAAGTGGTTATTTATTTATCCGGAGCAGGGGATCGCCACGGTAAATGAATTAGTGTTCCCTGCTAATGTACCTGTCGAATATAAAATCACTTCAGAAAATACCATGAATTCATTTTTCATCCCTCAATTAGGGAGTCAGATTTACTCTATGGCTGGAATGGAAACAAAGCTGCATTTAATTGCTAATGAACCAGGAACTTATAAAGGTTTCTCTTCCAATTTCAGTGGTGAAGGTTTCTCTGACATGAAGTTTAATGCTATTGCCACGCCCACTGAATCGGGCTTTGAGCAGTGGGTTAAAACAGTTAAAAGTGACTCGAAAACACTTACTAAAGCAGATTACTATGAGTTGGCACAGCCGAGTAAAAGTGACCCTGTAACTTATTTTGGTAGTGTAGATGATGGTCTATTTCATACTATTGTAATGAAATATATGAAGGCGCATGGGGATATGAACAAAAAACATCATGCACAAAGTGAGCATAACGTACACGCCGATCATAGTGAGGGTGAGGAATAATTATGTCGTTATTAGGTAAGTTAACTTTAGAGGCAATTCCGTATCACGAACCCATTATTATGGTGACGTTAGCGGCGGTTGCTGTTATAGGCCTACTGCTTGTAGGTCTAATTACTAAATATCAAAAGTGGGGAGTGCTTTGGCACGATTGGATCACCTCAATTGATCATAAACGCTTAGGCGTTATGTATATTATTCTTGCGCTTATTATGCTGTTTCGTGGTTTCTCAGATGCCATTATGATGCGCGGGCAATTAGCACTGGCCACCAGTGGGGCCGCTGGTTTTTTACCACCAGAGCATTATAACCAAATATTTACCGCTCATGGGGTGATCATGATCATCTTTATGGCGATGCCATTTATGATCGGTTTGATGAATATCGTGTTGCCTTTACAAGTTGGTGCGCGTGATGTGGCTTTTCCATTTTTAAATAACTTAAGTTTTTGGTTAACAGCTGGTGGTGCGATATTAATTAATATTTCATTGTTTTTTGGCGAATTTGCAAAAACAGGCTGGATGGCTTATCCACCATTATCCGAACTGTCGATCAGTGCCGGGGTGGGGGTCGACTATTATATATGGGCGCTGCAAATATCCGGTATTGGTACGTTACTGACAGCGGTTAATTTCTTAGTGACTGTATTCAAAATGCGCGCACCCGGCATGACATTGATGAAAATGCCTATATTTACGTGGGCATGTACGTGGGCAAATATCTTAATTGCAGCATCTTTCCCTATTTTAACCGCCGTATTAACCATGTTAACGCTAGATCGTTATTTAGATTTTCACTTCTTTACCAAGGCAGCAGGCGGAAACGCCATGATGTATATCAACCTATTTTGGGCATGGGGTCACCCTGAAGTTTATATCTTGATTTTACCGGCGTTTGGTATTTTTTCTGAAATTATCTCTACCTTTACAGGCAAGCGTTTATTTGGTTACAAGTCAATGGTTTATGCCAGTGGAGCAATCTCTATTTTAGGTTTTGTTGTGTGGTTACACCACTTCTTTACTATGGGGTCGAGCGCTAATGTAAATGCCTTTTTTGGGGTGATGACGATGATCATCGCGGTGCCCACCGGTGTGAAACTATTTAGTTGGTTATTTACGATCTATCGTGGCCGTTTACGCTTTACAGTTCCTGTACTGTGGACGCTTGGGTTCATGGTTACTTTCACTATAGGTGGTATGACAGGGGTGTTACTTGCCATCCCAGGTGCCGACTATGTACTACACAATAGCTTATTCTTAATTGCACATTTTCATAACACTATTATTGGTGGTGCTGTATTTGGCTACTTAGCTGGTTTCGCTTTTTGGTTCCCTAAAGTGATGGGCTTTAAGCTTCATGAAGGGTGGGGTCGAGCGTCATTTTGGTGTTGGATAGTCGGTTTCTTCGTTGCATTTATGCCTTTATATGTACTTGGCTTCTTAGGTATGACACGTCGTTTAAATCACACTAATAACCCCGCTTATGAT
This sequence comes from Pseudoalteromonas sp. AOP7-A1-14, assembly GCF_052376275.1. Lineage (NCBI taxonomy): Bacteria > Pseudomonadati > Pseudomonadota > Gammaproteobacteria > Alteromonadales > Pseudoalteromonadaceae > Pseudoalteromonas > Pseudoalteromonas sp. AOP7-A1-14. Next base: position 6,008 of record NZ_JBQSVO010000070.1, read on the forward strand.
ATGTGGTTGCACATCGCATTTGTAGGCGCGGTGATTATTATGTTCGGTATTATCTTTCAAGTAGTGCAATTGGTTGTCAGCTTTAGAAACCGTGAAGCGCTTGATGATCCTACGGGCGATCCTTGGAACGGCCATACGCTTGAATGGTCAACTGCGTCACCACCACAGTATTACAACTTTGCTACGGTTCCACACGTTAGTGATATTGATGCATGGACCGACATGAAAGAAAAAGGCGAAGCGTATAAAACGCAAAAAAGCTATTCCCCTATTCATATGCCAAAAAATACCTCTGCTGGGGTGTTAATGAGTATCAGCTTTACCACGTTCTGTTTTGCCATGATTTGGCATATTTGGTGGTTAGCGATTGTAGGTGTTGTTGCGGGTTTTGCTGTGTTTATCAAACGTTGTTACAACCCAGATGTTGATTACTACGTGCAACCAGATGAAATTTTAAAAATTGAAAGCGCGCATAACAAAAGCGCTGCTAAAGTAAATGACGCTAAGGAGGTCAGTGCATGAGTGCATTACCTGCAAATGTAGACACCCATGAGCATGATATCCATGCTCATGAACATCATGACACGGGTGGCGATACTGTTTTTGGTTTTTGGCTTTATCTAATGACCGATTGCTTGTTGTTTGCCTCATTTTTTGCAACCTATGCGGTGCTTTTTATGAACACCAATGGTGGCGTATCAGGGCGAGATATTTTTGAACTTGATTTTGTTGCGGTAGAAACCGCAGCACTTTTACTGAGTAGTATAACTTTTGGCTTTGCTATGATCAGCGCACATGCTCAGAAAAAAGCCCTCACGCTTATCTGGCTTGGCGTTACTTTTGCTTTTGGTGCCGCTTTTATAGGTATGGAAATCTATGAGTTTCATCATTTAATTGTGCATGGTAATGGGCCACAGCAAAGTGCATTTTTAACGTCGTTCTTTTCATTAGTCGGCTTACATGGACTACATGTAACCGCTGGCTTGATTTGGATGACAACAATGATGATAGAAGTGGTACGCCGTGGTCTTAAACCAGCAACTATAACTCGTTTAAGCTGCTTAAGCTTATTTTGGCACTTTTTAGACGTGGTATGGATTTGTGTATTTACCGTTGTTTATTTAATGGGGGCAATGTAATGAGTCAAACCGAATCACATGCCTCACATGGCACTGTAAAAGATTATTTAATTGGTTTTGTTTTATCAATTGTACTGACCGCGATCCCTTTTTGGGCTGTTATGAGCGGGACGTTAGAAAAGCAAACGACCTTTTATGGCATTATCGTTATGGCTGTTGTGCAAATTTGGGTACATTTAAAATACTTTTTACACCTAAACTTTAAAACTGAAGAGGGTAAAGCAAGCTCATTATCCTTTATTTTCAGTGCAATAATAATTGTTATGGTTGTTGGATTGTCGGTGTGGATCCTCTATGCATCTAACGCCATGATGATGTATTAATGTTCGAAATAAGCAAATAGTAGGAGTTTAGCTGATGTTTCGTCGTTATTTAAAAGTGACTAAGCCTGGCATTATTATGGGCAACTTGATCTCCGTAGCGGGTGGGTTCTTACTCGCGTCACAAGGAGATATAGATGGCTGGCTAATGTTGGCTACTTTATTAGGGTTATCTTTGGTTGTTGCCTCAGGGTGTGCAATTAATAATGTGATAGACCGTGATATTGATAGTCGCATGGCACGTACCAAAACCCGAGTGACAGTAACGGGCGAGATGTCAGCGAAAGCAGCGTTAGTACATGGAGTTGTACTTGGTGTGGTTGGTTTTAGTTTATTAGCCATTTATACCAACTGGGTCGCTGTATTTTTTGCCGTGTTTGGTTATGTTATTTATGTCGGGGTTTATAGTTTATATATGAAGCGTCGCTCTGTGTATGGCACTTTTATAGGTAGCTTATCCGGTGCGGTCCCCCCTGTTGTCGGCTATTGCGCAGTGAGTGCTCAATTCGATGCTGGTGCATTGATATTGCTCGTTATGTTTAGTTTATGGCAAATGCCGCACTCTTATGCGATTGCTATATTTCGTTATCAAGATTACAAGTCGGCATGTATTCCCGTGCTGCCAGTGGCGCAAGGTATTGATAAAGCAAAAAACCATATCGTCATGTATATAGCAATTTACGCTTTAGTGGTGATGTTACTCACGATTGGTGGTTATACCGGTATGGCATTTTTAGCTGTTGCGTGTACCACCAGTTTTTGGTGGCTATTGATGGCCCTTAGAGGTTACCGACGTAATATTGATATTAGCGGTTGGGCACGCCAAGTGTTTGCGTTTTCAATTATTAATATCACTGCGCTGAGCATTGCAATGGCCGTTGATTACCAACATTTTACGCCACAATTATCATTATTTAGTTAGTTGTGAGTTAGTTCCGAGTTTATTCCAAAGTTAACAAAGGCTCTGATTTATGACGAGCCTTTTTTCTTGTCTAAAATATAAGATAATCTTACTGCAAACCTTAGGAGCCGTAATACAGCGCCTTGAGGAACCACAATTAATAAGTTTATAAGTCAGTTCAGTTCATTTTGCTTTGGTATATGTGTAGAAGTGCGAAACTTTTGTATGCACATGCTGGTTAAATTAGCAAAAATGAGGCGGCTTATAGCTTGGTAAATTAATCGCAAAAATACGAAATCCTTGATTAATTAACACCATTACATGTTCTGCTTTATAAGCGGGGTTGATTGGTGGCAGGCCTTCTTTTACATCCCTTTTTTAGCCGAGATAATACTATTCATATGCATAGGTAGTTACATAAGCCGTTATCGCAAAATAATATCAATAACTATGTGGGTTTAAATTGTAGTAAATAAGCGCAGTAATCGCTTTTTCAATCGCATATTCTGTAAGTTATACACTTATTTAAAAACGCGCAGCTTGCTCAACAACAATGCCATGGCGCTGTGCTAAACGTAAATGGTCTCTGTCGTAACCACCACCAATAACGCTTGCCACTGGTATATTGTGTTCAATACAACGTTTTAATACTAGGTGATCGCGTTTTTCAATACCTTGCCAGCTAATATCAAGCTTACCTAAGCCATCTTGTTGCCATACATCAACACCGGCATCGTACAGGACTAAATCGGGGTTAAGTTCATTGAGTAAAAACTGTAGTGTGTCATCAACAATTCCCAAATATTCATCATCTTGCATATTATTGGCGAGGCCAATATCTAAATCGCTTGAGGACTTTCTAAACGGGAAATTTTTTTCACAGTGAATAGAGCAAGTATACGCATAAGGTTGGTGGGTAAGCATGGCGGCAGTGCCATCACCTTGATGTACGTCTAAGTCAAATATAAGTACGTTAGTTACTTCGCCACTTTGTATAAGTGTTTGAGTGGTAAAGGCAAGATCGTTGACCATACAAAAACCTGAGCCAAAGTCGAAGTGAGCATGATGAGTGCCGCCTGCTAAATGACACGCTAAACCATGTTTAAGTGCAAGGCGTGCAGTTTCTAGCGTACCTAAAGGGGCTGTAAATGTGCGCGCTATTAATGCCTCAGACCAAGGTAATCCTATGCGTCGAAGGGCTTTTTCGTCTAATTGATTGCGCCAAAGATCATCTAAATAGCTCGCACAATGCACGAGTTCTAGCTTATCAGGGTTACCAATCTCAGGCTGTACTAGATTATTATTTATAAGCCCTAACTCTTTAACATGCTGATATAAATTAGCAAACTTGCTCATAACAAAACGGTGTTTGGGATCAAAGTTAAATGAGTAGTTTGGATGATAAACTAAAGGTAAATGTGGGTTTAACGTCATAACCGCGCGCTTTTAATTATTTACGCTATGGTAATCAAGTTTATTTTGATAGTCCATGCTTGTGCTTAAAGGCTTGTTTATAAAAAAGCCCTATCGTTTGATAGGGCTAATATTACTCATAACGAGATTTCAGAGCGATAAATTAATGACTATACATTAGCCAATTTTTTTATACTTAATACGCTTAGGTTGAGTTGCCTCTGCACCTAAGGTCTTTTTAAGCCACTCTTCATATTCTGTGTAGTTACCATCGAAAAAGTTGATTTGACCTTCATCGCGGTAATCTAAAATATGCGTAGCAATACGGTCTAAGAACCAACGGTCATGCGAGATACACATCACGTTGCCCGGAAACTCTAAGATTGCATTTTCAAGAGCACGTAATGTTTCAACGTCCAAGTCATTAGTTGGCTCATCCAGCAGGATTACGTTGCCACCAGCTTTCAATAGTTTTGCTAAATGCAAACGATTACGCTCACCACCTGATAGGTCTTTAACAAACTTTTGCTGATCGTTACCTTTAAAATTAAAGCGACCAACATAAGCACGACTTGGAAACTCAAAATTACCAATTTTTAATATGTCTTGGCCGTCTGAAATTTCTTGGAAAACGGTGTTGCTGTCGTCCATGTTACCGCGGAACTGATCAACCGTTGCAAGCTCCACTGTTTCACCAATAGTGATTTCGCCGCTATCTGGCTTTTCTTCACCACTTAACATTTTAAATAGGGTTGATTTACCCGCGCCATTGGCACCGATAATGCCCACAATTGCGCCTTTTGGCATAGTAAAGTTTAAGTCGTCAATCAGTACACGGTCACCAAAGCTTTTCTTCAAGTTTTTAACTTCAATAACTTGGTCGCCTAAGCGCGGTCCTGGTGGAATAAATAGCTCATTGGTTTCGTTACGCTTTTGGTAATCTGAGTGCTGTAGCTCACTAAACTGCGCCATACGAGCTTTAGACTTTGCTTGACGACCTTTAGGGTTTGAACGCACCCATTCAAGTTCTTGCGCGATTGATTTTTGACGGGCTTTTTCAGATTTTTGCTCTTGCTGTAAGCGTGCATCTTTTTGCTCAAGCCATGAAGAGTAGTTACCTTCCCACGGAATACCTTCACCACGGTCAAGCTCTAGAATCCAACCGGCTACGTTATCAAGGAAATAACGGTCATGGGTTACTGCCACAACAGTGCCTTCGTAATCATGTAAGAAACGTTCAAGCCAAGCTACTGATTCTGCATCCAAGTGGTTAGTTGGCTCATCAAGAATAAGCATGTCAGGCTTTTCAAGTAATAAACGACAAATAGCGATACGACGACGCTCACCACCCGATAACACTTCAACTTTAGCATCCCAAGGTGGCAGACGTAGCGCATCAGCCGCGCGCTCTAATACGTTATCAATATTGTGACCGTCGTGGGCTTGAATGATAGCTTCAAGTTCGCCTTGCTCTTTTGCTAGTGCATCAAAGTCGGCGTCTTCCATAGCGTATTCGTTGTAAACTTCATCAAGACGGTTTAGTGCATTTTTAACTTCACTTACCGCTTCTTCAACGGTTTCGCGCACGGTTTTACTTTCATCAAGTACCGGTTCTTGCGGTAGGTAGCCAATTTTAATGCCCGGTTGAGGGTGAGCTTCACCTTCAAACTCTTGATCAACCCCTGCCATAATGCGCAGTAAGCTTGATTTACCCGAACCGTTTAAGCCAAGTACACCAATTTTTGCGCCAGGGAAAAAATGCAACGAGATATCTTTTAAGATAGTGCGCTTAGGCGGCACAACCTTAGATACATGACTCATCGAGAATATAAACTTATCAGGTAAAACCATGGAAAAAGCCTTCAAATAATAATAAAAATTTCAATGTGTATTGTAGTGGCTCACAGGTGAAACAGTCAACGAAACAGCAAAGCAGAACACTTTTTTGACTAAATAGGCTAATAAAATAAATTCATTTAGACATCTAAACATCTAGAGGTTGAAATTTTTAACTAACCGTTCATAATTAGCCATTGGTGAATTGTACCTTGGAGCTAAGAATGCCTATTACTGTTAAAGATGAATTGCCTGCGATTGCAAAATTACGTCATGAAAATGTGTTCGTAATGCCAAAAAGCCGTGCGAAAACGCAAGAGATTCGCCCGATGCGGTTGGCAATTTTGAATTTAATGCCTAATAAGGTAGAAACCGAGGTACAGTTTATTCGTTTGCTGGCAAACTCTCCGTTGCAAGTTAATGTTGAACTTTTACGCTTAGACACCCACCGTAGTAGAAATACCTCAGAGCAGCATTTAGACACTTTTTATCGTTACTTTTCTGAGGTTAAAGATAATAACTACGATGCACTTATCATCACTGGTGCGCCGCTTGCGCATTTAGAATACGACGAGGTTGCTTATTGGGATGAACTCACCGTATTGCTCGATTGGGCCGAAGAGCATGTTACCTCAACGTTGTTTTCGTGTTGGGCCGCTCATGCGGGTTTATATCATCACCATAAATTAAAACGTGAACTTAAAGAAAATAAACTTTGTGGCGTATTTAATCACCAATGTTATTTTAATCACGGCGCGCTTACTCGCGGTTTTGATGATTCGTTTTTAGTGCCGCACTCTCGTTTCGGTCATATTGATATTGAAAAAATAAATGCCAGCGATGACTTAGTTGTATTGGCAGGCTCACAGCAAGTGGGCGCTTACTTAGTTAAAAATAAATCGGGCAGTCAAGTGTATATAACGGGTCATCCAGAGTACGATGCTCATACGCTCAAGGATGAGTATCAGCGTGACCTAGAAAAAAGCCCTGATGCAGCGATCCCAGAAAACTATTTTCCAGATAATAATGCAGACAATGAGCCGTCGAAAACGTGGCAAAGTCATGCTTTTTTGCTTTTTTCGAACTGGTTAAATTATTATGTGTACCAAACTACACCTTATGATATTAATTTAGTTAGCCAAGCCGTAAGGACTAACAACTATGCCGAATAATAACGTTAATAAAAGTCAGCAGATTACAGAAGCATTAAAGCAGCGCATTTTAATTTTAGATGGTGCAATGGGTACCATGATCCAGCAGCATAAGTTTGAAGAAGACGACTATCGTGGTGAGCGCTTTAAAGATTGGCATGTACTAATAAAAGGTAATAACGACTTATTAAGCCTGACCCAGCCTAAAGTTATTGCGGATATCCATCGGGGTTTTTTAAATGCGGGTGCTGATATTATCGAAACCAACACCTTTAACTCGACCACCATTTCAATGGAAGATTACGACATGGCAAGTATCAGCCGTGAAGTAAACCTAGAGTCTGCTAAATTAGCACGCAGTATTTGTGACGAATACAGTGCTAAAAACCCAGCTAAACCACGCTATGTAGCGGGTGTACTTGGGCCAACCTCAAAAACATGTTCATTGTCGCCAGATGTAAACGACCCTGGTTATCGCAATATCACCTTTGATAAGCTAGTAACTGCGTACGTTGAGTCGACTTTGGCTTTAATGGAAGGCGGTGCAGATTTAATTTTAATTGAAACCATTTTCGACACCCTAAACGCTAAAGCCGCCTCGTTCGCAGTAGAAGAAGCATTTGAGCAAGCTGGACGCACATTACCCGTTATGATTTCAGGCACTATTACTGATGCTTCAGGGCGAACGCTTTCGGGGCAAACCACCGAAGCATTTTATAATTCAATTCGCCATATTAAGCCCATTTCAATTGGCCTTAATTGCGCGCTTGGCCCTGACTTATTGCGCCAATACGTGCAAGAGTTATCGCGTGTGTGTGAAACCTACACTTCAGTGCACCCGAACGCGGGTTTACCCAATGAGTTTGGGGAGTACGACTTAGAAGCGCCTGAAATGGCGAAAGAAATTATAGACTGGGGTAAGTCAGGCTTTATTAATATTGTGGGTGGTTGTTGTGGCACCACACCTGCACATATTAAAGCATTTGTTAAAGGTCTAGAAGGGGTTAAGCCCCGTGTATTACCAGAGCTTGAAGTGCGTATGCGCTTATCAGGCCTTGAAGCGTGTAACTTAAATTAGGATAGCCGACATGACACAACAAATAGCCGTATTTACCAACGTCGGTGAGCGTACCAATGTAACCGGTTCAGCCATGTTCAAACGTTTGATCATGGAAGAAGATTTTGAAACCGCGCTTAATGTTGCCCGTGAGCAAGTAGAAAACGGCGCACAGGTTATTGATATCAACATGGACGAAGCCATGCTGGACTCTAAAGCCGCCATGGTGAAGTTTTTAAATCTCATTGCCTCAGAGCCTGATATTTCTAAAGTACCAATTATGGTCGACTCCTCAAAGTGGGAAGTAATTGAAGCAGGTTTAAAGTGTATTCAAGGTAAGGCGATAGTTAACTCAATCTCGCTTAAAGAAGGCGAAGAGCCGTTTATTCATCAAGCTAAAATTATTAAACGCTTTGGTGCGGCGGCAGTAGTAATGGCATTTGATACTGACGGCCAAGCCGACACCGCTGACCGTAAATTTGCAATTTGTCAGCGTAGCTACCGTATTTTGGTTGATCAGGTGGGCTTTCCACCAGAAGATATTATTTTTGATCCGAATATTTTTGCCGTAGCTACCGGTATTGAAGAACACGACAACTACGCCGTTGAGTTTATTGAAGGTACGCGCCGTATTAAGCAAAACCTACCGTACTGTAAAGTGTCGGGCGGGGTGTCTAATGTATCGTTTTCGTTTAGGGGTAATAACCCAGTGCGAGAGGCAATTCACTCTGTATTTTTATATCACGCCATTCAAGCGGGTATGGATATGGGCATTGTCAACGCAGGGCAACTTGCCGTTTACGACGATATCCCAGAAGAGCTACGTAAAGCCGTTGAAGATGTTGTTTTAAACGCCGACTCAGGCGCTGGTGAGCGTTTAGTCGAACTTGCGCCTAAATACTCAGGTATGGCACAAGCGGAGCGTGTTGAAGATCTAGAATGGCGCACATGGTCTGTAGAAAAACGCCTAGAGCATGCCCTCGTTAAAGGTATCACCGAATACATAGAAGAAGACACCGAGCAGTGCCGCGCCGCTGCCGCTAAACCTATTCATGTTATTGAAGGGCCATTAATGGATGGCATGAACGTAGTAGGGGATTTATTCGGTGCAGGTAAAATGTTTTTACCACAAGTAGTAAAATCAGCCCGCGTAATGAAGCGTGCCGTAGCCTATCTTGACCCTTACATTGAAGCCGAAAAAGAAGAAGGCGCCACTAATGGTAAAATAGTTATGGCCACTGTTAAAGGTGACGTACACGACATCGGTAAGAATATTGTTGGCGTAGTGCTGCAATGTAATAATTATGAAGTTATTGATTTAGGTGTCATGGTGCCGGCAGAGAAAATACTACAAACCGCCATTGACGAAAAAGCCGATGCTATTGGTTTATCTGGCCTTATAACCCCATCGCTCGATGAAATGGTGCACGTAGCGAAAGAAATGACCCGCCGCGGATTTGAACTACCATTATTGATAGGCGGCGCGACCACTTCTAAAGCGCATACTGCAGTTAAAATTCAGCCGCAATACGATAAAGGCGTAGTGTATGTAAGCAATGCCAGCCGTGCAGTAGGTGTCGTCTCTAACTTATTATCAAAAGAGCATAAACCCGCCTTTTTAGAAAAAATCAGCGCCGAGTATGTAAAAGTACGTGAGCAACAGGCTCGTAAAAAGCCCCGCTCAAAACCGGTAACAATACAACGTGCCCGTGATAACGCCGCCGAACTTGATTGGGATAACTACACGCCTCCTGTGCCTAATAAGCTGGGCGTGACCGAATTTAAAAATGTATCTATTGCCACACTTCGTAAATATATAGATTGGACTCCGTACTTTATGACGTGGTCAATCGCCGGTAAATATCCGCGCATAATGACCGACGAGGTGGTTGGCGAGCAAGCACAAAGCTTATTTAAAGACGCTAACGACATGCTCGACGACCTTGAAAAAGCAGGTAGTTTGCAACCGCTGGGTGTAATTGGTTTATTCCCTGCGAACCGTGTGGGTGATGATATAGAAATTTACACTGACGAAACTCGCAAAGAGCTGTTAAATACCTCGTGCCATTTACGCCAGCAAACCGAAAAAACCGACTTTGCTAACTACTGTTTGGCCGACTATATTGCGCCAAAAGGGACACCGGATTACTTTGGTGCGTTTGCCGTAACGGGCGGATTAGAAGAAGACGACCTAGCCAATGCGTTCGATGCCAAGCAAGACGACTACAATAAAATAATGATAAAAGCGGTGGCCGATAGGCTCGCAGAAGCGTTTGCCGAATACTTGCACGAACAAGTGCGTAAAGAGTATTGGGGTTATGCGCCCGATGAAAATCTGGGTAACGATGAGCTAATTCGCGAAAACTATCAAGGCATTCGTCCAGCCCCCGGTTATCCTGCATGCCCTGAGCACACTGAGAAAAAGAAAATTTGGCAGTTACTCGATACCGAAGAACGCATTGGCATGCAGCTTACAAGCTCATACGCCATGTGGCCAGGGGCTGCGGTTTCGGGCTGGTATTTTTCACACCCAGAGGCTAAATATTACGCTATAGCCGCGATTCAACAAGATCAGGTAGAAGATTACGCTAAACGTACCAACATGAGCTTGGAAGAGGCAGAACGTTGGTTATCGCCTAATTTAGGGTATGAGCCTTAAGCTTAAAATAAAAGCGAGCTTCGTTGAGCTCGCTTTTTGAGAGTAAAGAGTCGGAAGTAAGGGGGCAAGTCACTTCAGAGATAGTAATAAGTGACAGCAACTGCTATAAAGTGGAAACCACATTTGATAGATAAAATTTATCAACTTACTGTTTGAATTAAATATTTTAAATAAAGGAATATTAATGAAATTCCTACGTTACATAGGCTTGTACTTATCCCTATTATTTACCGCGAACACATTTGCCCTTGAGCAAAAATATCACGATAGCGTTTTACCTATTATTACGGCTTTTCAAGCGCACAATAAGGCGGCTGTTGCTGCGCTTATTCGCTACCCTCTAAAACGAAAATACCCAATACCTGATATTAATAGTGAACCTGAGTTAATTAGTCGTTTTGATGAAGTGTTTAATGAGGAACTCGTCGCGATTATTGCCAGTTCAAATATTAATACCGATTGGGATAAAGTCGGCTGGCGCGGCATTATGCTCAACAATGGTGTGATCTGGATTGATACAAATGGCCAAATTATAGCGGTAAATACTCAAAATGCTAAAGAGCAAGCGTATGCAAAAAGTCTAATTGAAGAAAGTAGAGAGTCATTACACCCAAGTATTCATAACTTTGAAAAACCAGTTTTAGATTGGCAAACCGCTAAATATCATATTCGTGTTGATGATTTAGGCGATCATAATTTTCGTTATACCTCGTGGGGTATTAATAAAAAAACTAGCGATAAACCCGATATAGTTTTGCTAAATGGTGATATAACGTTTGAGGGTAGCGGGGGGAATCATCATTACACATTTAAAAATGGCCGTTATAGCTACGTATTACAAGTTACTGTTATTGGCTGCGAAACATCGCCACCAGGTTGGCTTGAAGTATACAAAGACGAGCAAAAACTGTTATCTGAAGATGTTATAAACGCTCACTAAAAATTATATTACTGGTATAAAAGCCAATAAAAAACCGCCAAAATGGCGGCTTTTTAGCTATGAATTAGCTAAGGTTTAAAGCTATTTACTTTTCTCAAAGTCATTGACTTCGCGCTCAGCTTCTTCTTTAGATTTGCCGTATTTTTGTTGAATTTTTCCTACAAGTTCCTTGCGGCTACCTTCAATTTTGTCTAGGTCATCATCGGTAAGGTCGCCCCATTTATGTTGCGCTTTGCCTTTCAGCTCTTTCCAATTACCTTCGATACGATCGCTGTTCATAATTAGCTCCTTGTATTAGGGGATGAATTTACTTTCACTTTTATAGAAGCAAGCCTTATACCAACGCACCTAATTTTTTATTTTCATTAAAGATCATGGGTTTATTTATTTATGTTTAAGAGGCGTTAGTATAGATAAGCTTCGCTGTTAAAAAAATACATAGCATTGTGTAATTATTGCTTACATGTAAAGCCGCGAATAAATTGAAACACGCTTGGTTGCAGATTTTTGTTACAATAACTACAAAGCAATTTAAGGTAAATTATTGTGCTGCCGGTTCAAGATATATATCAACAACTCGTTTCTACATTAAAGTCAAACCCTTTGACGCTATTACAAGCGCCACCGGGTGCGGGTAAGTCAACGTGGCTGCCGCTTAATTTAATGCAAGATGGACATTTTAAACGCATTGTTATGCTTGAGCCTCGGCGTTTAGCGGCGCGTAATATTGCCAGTTACTTAGCTAGTTGCCAAAATGAAACTGTAGGGCAAAGTGTTGGCCTGCGTGTTCGCGGTGAGAGTAAAATAAGTGCTGATACGCGCCTTGAGGTTGTTACCGAAGGCATGCTGACGCGTATGCTACAAAATGATCCTGAGTTAAGCGATGTTGACTTACTGATATTTGACGAGTTTCATGAGCGCTCAATTGCAGGTGATACTTCATTGGCGTTCGCGCTTGAGTCGCAAAGCGCGCTGCGTGACGATTTAACTATTTTGCTTATGTCTGCCACCTTAGATACCGAGCGTTATTCGCAGTTTTTTGGCTGCCCCATAATTGAATCCCCTGGTCGCAGTTATCCTGTTGATGAAGTTTATATTCCTATAAAAGATGAAAGTCGCTGGCTTGATGAAATCCCGCAAATTATAAAGCAAGCACTTAGTGAACAACCCGGCAGTGCGTTAGTGTTTTTACCTGGTCAGCGTGAAATAGTACGTGTACAGCAAGCGCTTAGTGATTTACCCAAAGGTTGTGAAGTATTTACTTTATTTGGCGAGCAAGATAAAGCCCAGCAGCAAGCTGCAATTGCCCCCGCAGCAAAAGGTAAACGCAAAGTGGTGTTGACCACCAACGTAGCCGAAACCAGTTTAACCATCGAGGGCATTCGCATTGTTATTGATAGCGGCAAACGTCGCGCTGCGAGTTTTAACTTAAAAACCGGTGTAACGGAGCTTACCACGCAAAATATTTCGCGCTCGTCGGCGGTGCAGCGCGCAGGACGTGCAGGGCGAATTGAGCCAGGTGTCGTGTATAGGCTTGGCTCAAAACAAACTTTTGAGCGGCGCAATAGCCACGACAACCCTGAAATTCTCACCTCTGATATCAGCCAACTGATGCTTGAAGCTAAGCTTTGGGGCGCAGGTATAAACGAGCTAACCTTGCTTGATAAGCCAACAGAGCAACAATGTACGCAAGCACTAAATTTACTGCAAATGCTAGAGGCGGTAGATAGTAAAGGTAAGCTCACAACCCTAGGCAGTAAAATGCTCAGTTTTGGCGCTGATATTCGCTTAGCGCACATGTTATTAAAAGCGCAGCAATTGGATGAGCAAAACCCGGGTATTTATCAGCTTGCAATACATTTAGTTGCGCTGCTAGAAAGCCGTGTTAATAGTGCTAATGAACTGAGTTTAGCACTACACAGCATGAAGCAGAGGCCACACCCAGTATTTAAACAGCAGCTTAAATTTTGGTTAAATCGTTTAAAATTAAAAGCGGTAGATAAGGATCTTAAAACCGAATATTTGAGTTTGCTAGTGGCACTTGCTTACCCAGACCGCATCGCAAAAAAACGTGGTAACGGTTATTTACTTGCTAATGGCGCAGGGGCAGAACTTAATAGCGACTATTGGCATAATGATGACTACCTTGCTATTGCAACAATGGGGGGTTACAAAGGCGGGCGTATTTTTGCAGCTACTGCACTTAGCCCGTTTGATTTACAAGCTTATTTACCGCACTTATTTACTGAGCGAACTCGCTGTGAGTTTGATGAAAAAACGGCGCGGTTTATTCATCAAGATGAAATAAAGCTCGGTGCTATTACGCTTAGCAGCCAACCCAGTAAGCAAAAGCTTGATAAAAATGAGCGCGCTAAAGCATGGCTTAACTTATTTACTAAGCAGGGCGTTGCGCTGTTTAACGAACAAAAAGACGCCGACCAGTTATTGGTTAGAATGAGCTTGGCCAGCAAGCTCATGCCTGAAGAATTTCCACATATAAGTGAGGCGCAACTTATTGAAAGTGCTGATAGTTGGTTAGGTGTGTACGTACAAGATATTAAAACTCTTAGCCAGCTTAAAAAGTTTAACTACTTTGAGGCGTTGCAAAGTTGCTTTAATTGGCAACAGCAATGTGCTTTAAAAGAGTTATTACCACTTCGCTTAACAGTGCCAAGTGGCTCAAATGTTAAAGTGGTGTATCAGCTCGATGGTCCAGCTAAACTGAGTGTTCGCATACAAGAAGTGTATGGCATGACCCGCTCCCCAGTACTTGCAAAAGATAAGCTACCACTTTTAATAGAGCTGCTTTCGCCAGGTAAACGTTCATTGCAGCTAACTCAAGATTTAGCCCACTTTTGGGCTACTAGCTACCGCGAAGTACAAAAAGAGATGAAAGGCAGGTACCCAAAGCCTACATGTAATATAGGCTATTGACATGCTACATATGATTTAGGTCTATTGACACGTTATATTAAGTATCCTACCGAGTAACGAATAAATACTTAGCTTACTATCTAAGCTGAGCGAGATAAGTGGATAATCTGC
>NZ_JBQSVO010000071.1:0-20399 GCF_052376275.1 Pseudoalteromonas sp. AOP7-A1-14
TACATAACTAAACACCTTAGAGCATTTTGAACTTTTAGAATTAAAATTTGTTCAATTTAGGGGCGGCTTAATCGCAGCATGGGGTTTGTATGTAACTTAATGAGCCAAGTAAAAACATAACAAAAGCTAGACACCCACCTTAATTCTCCCAATAAAATTAGTACTTAAATTCAAGCGGGGATTCTGATTTAATTTCAAGCTGATAATCATCATTCCTTGTTTTTATCAGTGCATGCAATGACAACGACACCTTATTGTCATCTGCGTAATCAAGCTGCGCATTATAGATCTCTTTCTCGTAATGACTACCAATACTGGTTTCATTATCGTAGTTACAACTAATTACTAACTCGTGCCCTCTAATTGCTTTTTGCTCAGCGAGTACACCAACAGGAATTTTTATATAGCACGTTCCTGCTTTACCTTCACCCTGAATATCAAGATCAAGACGAGGCATGGTGACTGCATTTTCTCTCATAGGCTTTGATGGTTCAAAATGTGTTATTTTTGTTATTGTTGCATACTCAGTTCCACAACCTGTTAGTACAGGTAGTAATAAAGCCGGTAATAGATATTTATATTTCATTTAGGTCCTTTTATTAAATTATTTAATAGTTATTTGAATATTGAGTACAGATAGCAACATATGACTTAAATTACAACATTAAGCTATTTAATCAAATATTATAAGAAGGTGTGATGCATATACCACTTCCCATCAAGTTCTAAAAATGCACAAGATTTCCCTATAACACTGCTCCCGGTTTTAAACTCGTATAAAACACTATATTGACGTGTTGCTTTAGGGTAATAAGCAACAATATTTTTATTAATTGATTGTCGAATGCCTGTTTTTGTTTCAGTTCCATCAGGCCCTCTACCATAAGTTGGCATCATAGTGATATCGAGGTCATCAAGCATACTTTCGGTCCAATCGCTTTCATAGTCTTTTAGTTCGCGATCTATCTCTTCCCATGCAGCTTTACCCTCTTTCCAATTCTGTAGTTTCGGTGGTAACTGGTCGAACAAAGCTTGCTTATCACCCGCTTTAATACTTTCCCAGGCGGCCATACATCTATTTTCAAAATAACTTTGTTCCGGTACTTCTGTAGCTGTTGAGGTGTAAGAGGCCATCATTAATGGGACAGCAACAAATATCCCTAAAGTATTTTTTTTCATTAACTTTCCTTTAATTGATAAAACGAGCAAAGTTAAAAACCTTGCTCGTTATGGTCAAATATTATAATTCATTCCACATAATATTAACTTTAACGGTTTCGTTAATATTGGTTGAATATTCACAGTTAGAGATTAGTTTACCTTCTCCTTCATTAACCTTAACTTGCCAAGAAAGGTTTTGGTCAGCTTGGGTTAACTGATCTTTAGAAGACTGGCTAGGAACACTGATGATTTCAATATTATCAGAAAAACAGATATAAAAAGTACCGCGTTCATCAGGTATTTCGTTAGCTGTAAGGGCTATGGTGTATGTGCCTGGTGATACTACTGAGTAAAACTCTTTTGACCTTTGCCCAGTGTTATCCATACTTAAGCCTGAGTCGCCCGCCACACTAACCGAGAAACGATCATCTTGTAAATTGCCATTATCACCAAAGAAAACAAACTAGACACCCACTCTAATTTAGTAAGCCTATAATACATTTTTAAATTTACTATTTAGGCTAAAATTCAACTTTTATTATCTTGCCGCTTTCTTTTTATTCAGTAAATATATAGTTACCACAGCAAAACCCAAATTCCATGCATGATAATGTCTGCACAGTCGCAGCATGTCTTTATTTAATTGTTAATCTCTATGCGAATAGCTTTTCACTATTACTGATATTCGCTCGTCGCTTTCTGCCTAAGTGTTCACTATAACTCGCTTGTGAGCTTACTTTCCCTACTGCGCCATGGAACACACGCGTAAATTGCGTGGTTAATTTTAACCAATTTTCGGGAGAGATATTTACACGTTTTAATAACGGTAAAATAGACTTTTCTACATGCCCGCGTTTGCCTTCGCGAATACAACGTCCTGTAAGCTCAACGAGTTCAAGGTACGACTTAAGCTCAAACGGAAGTCCTTTTGGCATAATTTGACGTGGTATCCCAGCAAAGCGTAATAGCTGTTTGGGTTGCTTACCTATCGTCGCGCTGTCTACTCTCTTTTGTACACTTGTGTGGTCAGACTCTTCTGGTGTTTTTGCCATTTTAGCTCTAATCGGGTTTAAATCTACATACGCCATACACGCTGCAAGTGCCGCTTCATCTAACAAGGCTTGTGATTTAAAGCGACCTTCCCAAAACCGGCCTGTACACTTATCTTCTTTATTTGCTCTTCGTGCAATGTCTTCATTTAACAAACGCATAAACCAGCTTATACTGGATAACCGTTCTCGGTATTGTTTTAATGTTTGATTAAAAAAGATAAGCTCTGCTTTAGTGAGCTTTGCACCATGAAGATACTTTTGTGTTAATAACGTGCCTTTACACAATTTATGCCAACGAATAATAATTGCTTTATCATTCAAACGGTTTGCTTTTTTATCATCTACGTAAAGTACTAGGTGAGTATGATTACTCATTACCGCATACGCACATACATCAATACAAAATATCTTCGCTAATTTAAGTAGCTTATCTTCAACCCACCCTCTACGGTGTTCGTAAGACTTACCCGTAAAGCGGTCTGCACCACATAAAAATGCACGGCGAACACACCGTGAAATACAGTGGTAGTACTTTGTATCAATCAAGCTTATTTGACGCTTTCTTGCGACTGCCATATAACACCCCGACTGTTTTTTAAACTAATTAAAACGTAGCCTTTAATTTCATAAAGTACAAAATTAAAATGGGTGTCTAGTTTATTCCTTTGTTAAAATACTCTTTAGCTGGCACTTCGCTAGCCATTGATAAAAAAGATAAGCTGACTAAAGGCCCCGCAATTAATAGTGTGATTAATTTATTTTTCATAAAATGTCCTTTTTATTTATTGAGATGAGCTGTCATCGCATCGGCTGCTCACATTCGCATTTTTTACTGCAATGTATCATATATATAAAGCTTGAGCTTATTGAAGGCTGCGTAATAACTAATATGAGCTTTTAGTAAGTCCTTTATAAGACAGTGCTATTAAGCCATACATACTTAATAGTCTATTCCACATTTTCTTGGTTAGTTAATTGCACTTATAAACTACTTTTTAAATAAATGAAATTTTACCTTCAATTTCAGAATGTACCAAAGTCAAAATAGATGTAACTTCAATAATCACTCGATTTATTTAGCTTTAAATAAAGCGGGCCATAGAAAATATGATAATCCCTACTATGGCAAATATCACCGCAATACGAACATGAGTCAATATAGGTAATGCCTGCTTACTAGTCCTTTCAATGGATACTGTGTATTGATTATGGGTTAGCGCTAATAATAGCGATTGACCGTTAACCCCCATATCATTAAGGGGTAAAGTAAGACCCTTCTCGGTAACAAAAGTTAATTCTACAATATGAGGGCGTTTAACTTTATCGTGAGTCCAATTATCAGTTAGCGAACCTGCAACATAATAATTCCATTTCACCTTAACATCACTTACTTGCTCCCTCTTAAGTTCACGTGCTTGCCTATCTTCGAATAATAAAGCCGGTAACGATAAGCTATCAGAGTTGACTATGATGTCACTTTGCGGTGATTGAGCAATAAAGTAATATTGGTTACACAAATAGGCTCTTGTTAACCAATAACTTAGATAAGCTACTGATAAAAACACACAACCAGCCATCCAATTTTGTGCTGATACAACAACTGTAATAGCACAAAATAAACATACCCCAACAACACTAAACACAACCTTTTTTTTATTATCTGGCAACGGCAAAGCAAATCGTAAGATACTGTGATGTGTTTTTATATCTGTGGGGCGAAAGCTATTCAGATGGAAAATGTCTGATACCGTTTCTTTAGTTGCATTCCCTCTTTCGCTTTTATTTATACTCTGGGTATGCTGCTTTGCGCTCGTCTTAAAAACGTAGTTTACACTACTCATAGCAAGTAACTTTTTAACTAGCTCTCCCTGCCGCCAAAACGAAAAGTGGCTGATTTTATGACC
Source organism: Pseudoalteromonas sp. AOP7-A1-14 (assembly GCF_052376275.1). Classification (NCBI taxonomy): domain Bacteria; kingdom Pseudomonadati; phylum Pseudomonadota; class Gammaproteobacteria; order Alteromonadales; family Pseudoalteromonadaceae; genus Pseudoalteromonas; species Pseudoalteromonas sp. AOP7-A1-14. The sequence goes on from NZ_JBQSVO010000071.1 coordinate 4,118, forward strand.
TCCACCTTGCTCATAGGTAATGTTGAGATCATATTTATAGCGTCTTTGTGTAAGTACCGCCTCTGTTATCGTAGAAAGGTCAATCGATTGTCTATTAAATACGTGAATAGTTTTACCCAGCAATACAAATTGGCTTTTTGTTTCTAATGCGTTGTTATTTAGTATAAGTCGCCGTTGAAAAGCAAACAACACAGCAACAAAAATAGTGTTAGTTACTACTGACTGTGTATCTTCACTGAGTACACTTAATATAATTGTCATTGAAAAAATGACAGCCAAAAAATTGGTAACCCACTCGCTCATTAATTTTACTTGCACGAACACTCCTTATTTTATTGCTATATTTATTATTCATTGCATGAGTCTTGCTTAATACTCAAAAAATAAACCAGCGATGCATATCGCTGGTTTAATATGACAAAGTCAACTTTTAATTAATACTTAGTTAGCTATATATCTAACACCCATTTTGTAGTGCCAGGCAACAGCTCAAACACACAGCTATCTAACACCCCCTTGGTGTGACCACCTTTACCGTCGTTATCCCATTTTATAAAAACTTGAGCTACGTCTTTTGGTACTTCAGTCGATAAATATTCATCACGTTTAATATAAGCCCCAGCTTGGCTTAATCGAGCGCGATGTCTAGAAGCCACTTTTTCCATTTTTTTAGCCATTTTAGGTTTAAGTGTACCTTTATATTTTTCCTCTACAAAGCTCCACATAACATCCTTATCATTGTCGCGCATTGCATTTCGCCATAACTGGCATTTTTCTATAAAAATATCTGCTTGGTTATTTTTAGCATTAAACTCAACATTGGGCTCAGCTGCTAACGCATGTGCGCAGCTAAATAACAAGGGCAAAGAGATGAGCATTTTTTTAAACATTATTTAATCCACCATGATTGACATATTATTTTTTGAACTAGTATCTGCAAATTTACAACCAACTGGTTCAGATACAGGAGCACTCATAACGTTAATGTTGAACTCAGCTTTAAATTGTTCGCCATCTGCAAAGTCTACTTTTGAGTGTAAATCACCTGATAAAACCTCAACATTGCTAGAAAAGCAAATAAAGTAAGTTGCTCTATTATCAGGAACTGTGATACCAGTAAGCTCTACACTTTTTTCACCGGGTTCAGTAGATAATAGTTTTGTTAATTGTCTTTGTCCTGCTACAGTTTGGTCAATAAGTGTCCCGTCAATTTTTAATTGAAAACTGTCATCTTGTATATTGCCATTATCACCAAAGGTGAGCTTCATCTTAGTACTCTGGATCAATATATTCGTTGATACAGTATCATCACCTACTGTTACAGTAAGCTCTCCTGATACAGCCCCTTGCGGTACCTTAATTTTAAGTGAAGTATTAGTCGCAGAAATTACATTTACTGTTATTAATTCATTGTCACTATTTTTTAGCTTAACGATATTTTTTGACGCTTCTTCAGAAAACCCAAAACCATTTATTGTAATTTCGTTGCCCTGATAAATTTTATCTGGCTCAATGCTACTGATGGCTAATCCACTGCCTATTTTCAACAATGGTGGGCTGCTATTTTGTACTTGAGAATTTGCAATTTCATCCCCAAGTATAATTTCTACTTCTATCTCTGACGCCTCAGTTACCTGAGCCATTACGTCACCACTCACATATACCGTGGCTTCTGTGCACTTACTGTTAACTGAATATGAATCATCAAGTGATCCTCGGTTTTTTATAGGAATAAGCTTAGAAAACCCGCTTGTAATATCTGTGTATCTAATCTCTGGGTAAATAGGATCGTTGGCCCAATCATGTTGAGGGCATAGACCAATACCCGTTATTGTAATTGGTAAGAAGGTTGGTTCGTTTTGCAAATATTCAGGAGTCATTTTTAGTATTTTTAAGCCCCAATTAACCCTGAACTCATACTTTGTTTTTAAATTAAATAAATCGTACCAGTTTTCTGCTAAGTTAACACCTTCGCTAACTGTTGATAATGTGTCATAAATAAAAAGTATAATATTAAGGTATGGAATAAAGTATGCTGAATATTCTTCTAATTGATCTTTTACTGCTACTTTTAAATATTTTTCAATGTCAAACCCAGCAGCATCAAAAATAGCTTTAACAATTGGTCCAGGCTTTGCCAACAAGAGCGCCTTAGATTCTTTTTCTAAAACTTTTTTTATTTCTGCTATAACATCTTGTTGATCAGATGTAGACATATCACCGTCGGAATAACCATCATCAATAGCATCTATAACACCAGGCATGTGCTGAATAATGATATATGTAATATGTTTCGCTTGCCCCCCTCCTGGTTCAACCAAAAAACCTTCATCATCTATTGGTTTCTTGATTTCTACTCGCTTCGCAATCAAGTCAGTAATATACTCGAATGAGGGTAAAATGACATGATCTATCGCATTTCGAATAAATAAGTCTCTGCTTACCTTTAGTTTTTCTGAATCAAGGACGGGAGCTCCTTCGTAACCAGGCGTTAAAACTTCAATTAGACAATTTTTGTATTGGCAGACTTTTAACATCGAATCTTTAGACCATAAAGCAACTGCAAAAGCTCTATAATTTACAGGGCTTAACATGTCACGATCGAGCAACGATGTTATATGACTGTATGTTTTTGGTTTATCGCCAGCTTTAGAAGGGTCAAGCCCAACAGCAGGAGTAGCCATTGGGTCTAATTGGTCGTCAAGTTCATAAACTGCTGCACTTAAATACATTGGCGTGCTGTTTTGTAACTCAGTATAACCGTCATAATCAAATAAATCTGTAATACCTTTCCTAGTTGCCTCTATTTTGATTCCGTCTTGCCTATCTTCAGGCGATATTTTAGGCTTTTGATCCGAATCGGAACTAGCACTTTGAGAAGATAAACTAGAAACTTGTTGTATAGATACATCTTTCTGTTGTGAGTAAAGAAAGTTTGATTTTTTAGATAGATTAGTAGACGTTTGCTCTGCGTAAGATAATGTTTTGACTTTATCTCTAAGTTTCAACATTTTCATAGATAGCTCGTAGTTTTGTGGAGAAAAAAACGCTCTAAAATCCTCCTCTGCGCCTTCTTTAAAATACGCTAAATAGTCATCATACTCTTCTAATGAACGTAAGTTACTCAATGCCTCCAATCGTTTAGATTGACTCGCTGAAACAAAAAAAGGTTTTAAAACATACTCTTCAGCTGTACTTTGCAAACTTAGCGTTAACGCGCTTTCATTGCCCACAACACCAGCTGATAAAATAGCAATCCCGTCATACCAGATTGAGACTGTAGAGTCTTCTTTATTAAAGCTAAACGCTTGCCCATCAACCAACGCTAATTGGGAGTACTTCGTCCCTTTCGGTATTACGGTTACTTCCCCTTGCAAATCGCGGTATGCGGCTGGGAGGTTTAGGTCGAGAGTTACTTCTCTTTGGTTATCAATATTGATGTACATGGAATTACTTTTGCCATAAACATTTTGTAAATAAAATAAACCACTTGCTGCTTCATTTGGGATCACAAATGTTGCTAGGTTGTTTGATAACCAGTCGGCTTCATACCTACCTTCTCCCATTACAACTTTAGCCAAATCGTTAATACTTTCACCTTCAATTTGAATTTGTTCTCCAGGTACTGCTTGAGATGTCGATATCGACTTTATTAGAGGCGTTTTAGGATGCAAAAGTTGGAATGTTAAGTCATTACTACGTACATTATCTTTGACAATAAATAATGAAAGCTCTTCCCCCTCCAAAGCAACTTTCTCATAATTAGGAATTACGATACTTATTGAAGTGTTTGTGGCTTGTGTAATGGGCATATTAACAATGGGAAGGCGCTCATCCCCCTTTGTTATTACAACAAAACCATCTTGCTCTGGAAAATTTTCGCCTATAATATTCAGTGGTCTAAAAACTCTTCCTTTATTGGGAAGAGATATTGAATCTGAAAGTTCATAGTAGACAGACGCTAACGTTATTGCTGAATCACTTTCTGCGCTAGTGTAGGCAAGTACTGTTTTTGGCTCTGTGTCATTCACATCAAAAACTGCATCACCATCATCGTCTATATCAATATAATCTGGGATTCCATTTCTATTTGTATCAATTAAAGTACCACTGCTCTGGGCTTGTTCGTCCTTATCGCTAATAGTGTTATTATCGCTGTCTAAGTCAACAAACGCCGGTAATTGGTCATTATCATGATCAGCAGTACCCTCTAAAGTATCGGGTATACCATCACCATCGGAATCGTCATCTGACCAATTAGGCACTGAATCACCATCAACATCATAAGCAAATACATTTTTACTGCTAAATACCCAATATTCATTACCATCAGCGATACCGTCTCGATCTGAATCCTGAATTTTATAATTTAATCCCTGTGCTTGCTCTTTGTTATCGGGGATTGCATCTTTATCTGCATCAATAAAACCGAATGCTTGATATTTAAAATCATCAGCATGATTACCATTACGATCCAATACTGAAAGGTTATATTCACCACTTTGTGTGGGAGTAAATGCAATAGCTGCGCTTAATGGAGCAACTCTATCAATAGCTAATTCGATGTGTTCAACAACTTGACCATTATTTTTGAAAATACCAAGCTGCGGGTGAAATCGAGAAGACTGCTCTAATATAATAAAACTGATTGATTTACCGCTTTGCACATCAGCTTCAGTAACAGTGAACTTGAAGTCATCTATATCAGCTGATAACGACAGCGCGCCTTCAACAGAGAAAGGTACTGTACCAACTGGGTTTGCTTCGGCAACGTTATTATTAAACTCTTCTTCTTGGACAACCGTTATTGTGCTTTTTTCCGCATCAAACGGATAATCATCTTGTTCATCAGGCACGCCATCGCCATCTTCGTCTTTGTTTTCCCAGGTACCCACGTATTCAATAGGTTCGCCGTCGTCTCCACCATCGCCTGAGCCGTCGTCTCCACCATCGCCTGAACCGTCGTCTCCGCCACCATCACCACCGCCATTATCTGGTTCGACTGGGTTTTCGATTGTGTTGTCTTCTAGTGGCTCGTTACACCCGACGAGCGTAAAGCTTAATGTGCCTGTTAGAAGCAGTATTAAAAGTTGCTTTGCTTTCATATCCTTTTCCTTTAACTGTGTTCTATCCTTTACATCCGATATGGCGTTTGCATTCGAATTAATGCGTAAGATTTAATAGTTATATAATAACCGCTATAGCTTGATGTTCCGCCAGCCGAAGCCAATACACCTAATGCTGAGCACGTTAATTGCCCTTCACTTGGAACAAAAGGCACAAATTTATCTGATGTTGGATCAGGATCTACATCGGTCAGTGTGATGATTTTACCTATAAGCCAATTAGCAATAGGTACTTCAAGACGTTTGCACCAATCAACTTCAATTTGTAACAAGTTTGCGTCTTGAATATTTAATTTTTTATCTGTAGAAATACTAATAACTTCAGGGTTTCGATACATCAAGTTATCGTTAGGTATTTCATCTTCTGTCGTGCCATCTTCATAGCGTCGTCTTTGTTTAAACTCATTAAAAACGTCACTGGTCGGGTTTAATACCGTGATCTTTGAACCAATTTCTACAAATGCTTTAGCTTTTATATAGGCACTTGCAACACCTATTGCATTAGGGTCATCGCCATTATCAACCATAAATAACGGCATCATCCCTTGCGCTAGCGCATCTTTCATTTTTGGCATACTGCCATGATTTAGGGCTCCTGCACGAACAGCATCAAATGATGCTGCGTTAAGAGTGACTTTATCTTTATAAACAAGAACCCACTGAATAAGCAGCATAATAAGCACTAAAATCAACGGCGCTAAAAAAGGTAAAGTTATTGAAAACTCGACCATTGATTGCCCTTTTTGTTTTCGTAAACTCACATTGCGTTCCCTCACTTAAGCGTCCTTATCCTTTTTTACCTGTTTGCAAACGCATTAGTTGGATAAACAATTCATCCATTTGTGCTTTTGCAGGTGAGCTATCTTCTAAATGTTTTTGTGCCTCTATTAACACTTCTGTAGACTGACGCATTCTCGCAATTGCTAGGTTGTACCATGCTTTTTCGTGTGTATTATCTAATTGTATACATCGCTGATAAGCACTAATTGCACCTTCAAGTCGGTTACTTCGCGTATAAATGTTACCTAGACGAAACCAAGCAGGGGCATAGTTATCTTTCTCTTTAATTAACTGCCTATAAAGACCTTCAGCCATATCAAGGTGCCCTGCTAAATAAGCAGCTTCAGCTCTATTTTCAATTTCAACTAAATTAAGTTGTGATTGATCGCCAACATTTGACGATGATGTACAGCCAGTAATAGTTAAAACTATTAACAATAAACAAACAAATTTCATAACGTTCTCATATCTTCTAGTAATAAACTATCACCAACATTAAGTGACTTTGATTCTATATTTTCTGTAGATATTTCAAGTGTTTTATAAGCTTTTCTACAGGCACTAAACTGCCAAGGGCGTAGATTTTTTACTATTTTTACGATCTTATTTTCTTTAGTTAAATAGATAACACCTATCGGGTACTTCATACCGATCATATGAACTGAATTACACGGTATAATTAGTAACCCATCGTCAATATTAAGCTTTCTTCCTAATAAACCTCTTAGGCGTAACCACGGTGTGTTAGCTAAGATAGCTGCACATACTGTCTTGCCATCTGAGGTTTTTAAAATTGATTTTTTCAACTTACAAGTCATACATAAACTTCATGACAATTGGGAAGAAAAGGATCATAAATGTTACAGGAAAGATAAACATAATAAGCGGGAAAACCAGCTTTACAGGCGCTTCAAGTGCCTTCTTTTCGGCCCGCTGAAAACGTTCAACACGTCGCTGATCAGCTTGTATTCTAAGAGTAGAACCAAGACTTGCTCCGGTTCTCTCTGCTTGAGCTAAAGCACTCACTAGATTATTAACTTCAGAGGTTTGTACCCTATCAGCCATCGAGCGAAATGAATCAATTTTATTTACACCAGCACGTAAATCTCGTAACACTTTACCAAACTCAACTTTTAATGGGCCTTCAGGTCCTTTATCTACAGCTTGGCTCAATCCACCGGTTAAATTTAAGCCCGCTTCAACTGACATAGTGATAAAATCCAAATAAACAGGCAATGACTTTACAATCGCCAATTGTCTTTTCTTTTTTAAGTCATTAAGCGTTAATAACGGTAAAAAATAACCAAACAGACCACCATAAAATAAGTTCATGATTGAGACTGATTCAAGCATGGCACAAATTAAAAGAGTAAAAGAAATACAACAAATTGAAGATACAACACGCACTCCAAAATACTCTTCAGCAGTGAGTACATAAGATAGTCCTGAAATTTGCAGCTTTTTGCCTGACTTTTCTAAATAATCAATAGGTAATCTTTCACCTAAATAATAAGCAGCTAAGCGTACCGCCGGCCATATAATTTTGAGAGACGGTGGCAAAGGATCCATAAATTCGCGATTATCTTTTGGTAACGACTTTCGTATGTTGTAACTACTGTAAACCAGTAAAAAAAGCGAAATACCTACAATCAATAAAATAATAAACATCAATTCACCTACACATCTATGTTGACTATTTTGCGAATAAATATATATCCGACATAGAGCATAATTGCAGTTATTGCCAGCACCGCCCACCCCATTGGCTCTGTAAAAAGTCGCATCATGTGTATAGGCTCCATGTGGTACAAAATAAAGCCTATAAATATGGGTAAGGCGGTCATCACTATGCCTTGCATTTTACCTTGGCCTGTTAATGCATCTATTTTGCCTTCCATTTCTAATTTTCGTCTGAGTGTGTCCGCCAGCCTTTCAAGGGTTTCTGCAAGATTCCCCCCAATTTCCTTAGAAATTTGCATGCCAGAAACCACTAATTTGAAGTCAAGCTCAGGTATACGCGTTAGCATGTTATTTAAGCCATCATTAAAATCTACACCTAGGCGCTGCTCTCTTAAAAACAACGAAAACTCTTGGCTAATTGGCGCAGCTTGCTCCTGTGCCATGGCTTCTAAGGCATTGGTTAGACTTGATCCTGAGCGCATCGAGGCACACACCATATTTAATGCATCAGGCAACTGCTTTATAAACAATTTACGTCTACGCTTTTGTAAATATTTATAAAAATAAGGCGGTAAAAAAGCAACTATGCTCACCAATATAATGGCCAATACAACCGCACCTGAGTAAGCCCAAACCACTAAGAAAAATACAAGCATGCCTACCATGTTTAAAATAAAGAGTTTTTGTGGCTCTATAAATAAAAACATATCTGATAGGTTTACTTTGGCAGCATGAGTAAATGTTTCTCGGTATTTTTGCGCAAGTTCTCGGGAAACAAAGTTGCCACCATAAATAAGTAAGGTTACGGTTAACCCAACCAGCGTCATTATTATTATGCTACTCATGATCTGAACCTGTTTTAAAAATACCTAGGTCAACATCAACACCTCTTTCGCGAAGCTTTTCGTAAAATTCAGGGATCATACCTGTTGGCACGTAGTCGCCTTGTACTTTACCGTTTGTGTTATAGCCTGTTTGCTTAAATTTAAATATTTCAGAAAGCTGAAGTACATTACCTTCAACACCTGTTACTTCACAAATAGAAGTAACCCGCCGAGAGCCATCACTAAAGCGTGATTGCTGAACAATCATATTAACTGCTGAACCAATTTGTTCCCGTATTGCTTGGATAGGTAAATCCATGCCAGCCATCATCACCATAACTTCTAGACGGGATATACAGTCTCGCGGGGTGTTGGCATGAGCTGTTGTTAGTGAACCATCATGACCTGTATTCATCGCTTGAAGCATATCAAGTGCTTCACCACCACGGCACTCACCGACTACAATTCTATCTGGGCGCATACGTAGGCAGTTTTTTACTAAGTCACGAATCTCTACAGCGCCCTTACCCTCTTGGTTAGGGGGCCTTGCTTCTAAAGAGACTAAATTAGGTTGGTAGAGTTTTAATTCAGCGGCATCTTCAACAGTAATGATGCGTTCGTCATCTGGAATAAAATTAGATAAAACGTTAAGCAATGTTGTTTTACCTGAGCCGGTGCCCCCTGAAATAACCACATTACGTTTATTCACTACGGTCATTTGCAAAAATTTAACCATAGCTGGAGACATCGAACCAAAATTCACTAAATCTTCGGCTTCAAGCTTTTTTGCCATAAATTTACGTATAGTGATGCAAGGCCCTTTTAACGCTAAAGGCGGAATAATAGCATTTACACGGGAGCCATCTTTTAAACGCGCATCAACCATTGGTTGACCTTCATCTATACGACGACCTAATGGGGTTACTATTCGCTCGATAGCACTTAAAACAGCTTGGTCGTCTGTAAATGCAACGTCTGATAAGAAAAGCTTACCGGCTTTTTCATAAAATATTGCATCGTGAGAATTAACCATGATCTCTGAAACATCTTCGTCACTAATAATATTTTCAAGTGGGCCTAAGCCAATAGTTTCATCTAGTACTTCTTTACATAGCTCGTCAAAATCAACATTTTCTGGAATTTGAAGCTTTAAAACGATTGATTCAATCAACCCTTTACTTTGTTTACGTAACTCCTCATCGGACATTTCTGAGACATTAACGCGACGAAGGTCAATTTGTTTAATCAGCTCTTTATGAACCTGCTTTCTTAATTCGTTACGTTTTTTTATTCTACGACGAGTTTTCAATTCATCATCTGTTGCTTCACTTTTTACTTCTACCGCATTAGATGTAGGGATCAAATCATCGTAAGTTTTTTCACTTGCCACATCTGGTTTAGGTTTTTGAACATCTCGATTTTTTAGTGAATCAAAATTATCGTTAAGTTCCACTCGAATATGATAGCCGCCGATTTCTATAACATCTGTAGGCGCTAAAGGCCCCGCAGAGTCAATTTTTTTACCGTTAACTTTTGTACCCGTAAGGCTGGCTCTATCTTCTAAAAAAATGCCATCATCATTTAAGTAAAGTTTGGCATGCTCTTTAGATACTTTAAAACCATGTAAATTAACTTTGTATTGTTTGTCTTTACCAATTACACAGGTTTTTTCGTTACATTTAATTCTATTTACAGCAGTACCTTTGGCTGTATTAACTATTACATCAAACATTTAACTGTCCTTAGTCTAAGATGTAGAAAGCTTCAAGTTCTTGGGCTTCATCTATCATATCGCGAGCGCGTTTAAGCCTATTTTTATGGCTTTCACCTTGCAAAGAAACAATATGTGGCGTCACTAAAATAACCAGTTCTGTTTTGTTGTCAGCAAAATCTCTTGATTTGAATAACTCACCTAGAATTGGGATAGAACCCAAAAATGGAACTTTACTTACTGACTTAGACATTTCACTTGAAACAAGTCCTGATATAACAATCGTATCGCCGTTACGTACATTTACAACAGATTCGGTTTCACGTGTTTTAAAGCCAGGAATACCTAATACTTCAACAGATGTATCGACTGAACTAACTTCAGCGCTTACATAAGAAACGATATTACCTTCACTGTCTGATACAGGTTCAATTTCTAGTTTTATGCCATATTCTTTAAATTCAACATTAGGTGCTCCATCAGCCGAAAGCAGAGGGATAGGTATTTCGCCACCGGCTAAAAAGCGTGCTTTTTCACCACTACGTGTACTCAATGTTGGCTGTGCAAGTGTTCGTGCATCACCCTGCTGAGATAAGAGTTGTATTTGCGATGTGAGTCCAGTAACAATGCCAAAGTGAGAGAAGTTATTATTGCCAAGTATCCTACCGCCTATTTGCTCTGCAATAGAGTCAGAAACCGTATCCGGCGAATATACAGAAAAAAGATCATTACTGGTCCAGTTACTTACGGCACCAAAAGCCGGCCCAGCAGCAGTTGTCCCCCAGTTTACACCTAAATTTTTAAGTGTTTGTTTGCCGATTTCTACAATATTCACATCCATACGGATCATTTGTTTAATCTCAACACTTTTGGTCGTTACCAAAGAAGTTACATTAGGAACTAACTGAGCTATGCTTTGGGTTCTAGCAAACGTATCTTCATCAACATTGCCTTCTAGAACTACTAGCCCACCAACTTCACGGACTGATAAGCCAGGTAAATCGCCAATCAATCCTTTTACTTTATCGACTAAAGCAGAGTTATCTATTAGGTTTACTATTACATTGAGCTTTACTTTATTATTGTTTTTATCCCACACTTGTAATTGCGTTTCACCGGGGGCTTCTGCAATAAGTAAAACACTCTCGTTATCAATTACTTTGGCGCTTACAACTCCTGTTTTAGCGACAGCTATCCGTTTAACATTTTCAATGGGTAGTAAATTTAAAGTCCCAACTTTCATGTTTATATCACTAGACATTAACCCATATGAGTTTGCTGAGGTTAATATCATAGTTATGATAAAAAGCTGAATAATACGGCGCATAAATGTATTCCCTTACTACTATTTTATAAGTTATTATTTGATTCTGAATTAAGTTCAGCGATGTTTGTTTTATTAATAAATGTGTTAACTGATTGAGCAATGCCCCCAGAGCCCCCAAAAATCATTTCAACTTCATCTTCGTCGGTAGAATCACCAAATAGTGATGAAGATTTAACAAGGCGGTCAGTTACTTCCTGTTTATCTTCTCGGTTTCTAAGTAAAGCAACAAATTTACCTTGCTCTTTAGCAAGACTCACTCTGGCTGCATTAAGGACTGAAACATCCAAAGTTACTGTGCTGTAATTGGTTGGATCTGAATAGACTTCATCAACTACTTTTTTATTTTTATCAATTGTAATTTGTCCCGTTGCTAAGATATCTACTTTTTCAATAAGGAGATTAAGTTGTGATTTCCCTTCTTGCTTTTCAGATAATAAATATAAATCAACCTTGTCGCCGGCAACTAACAAGCCTGCAGTGGAGTTAGTTTCGTCAATTTTTATTGTTACTGCGCGGCGACCATCTGATAAAATATCAGAAAATTGTTGCAAGCCTTTTCCCGGTAAATATGATCTTAATAAAGGCTGACCTGTATTGACTGACTCAAGTAGCATTTGGCCATCAACTTCACCAAACTCACTTGGGTTTAATGTACCTGCTGGTAAATAGTTCGATGGTATTTCACGAACAGCAACTACTGATTTGTCAATTATGCTCCCCTGCTTTACAGGCCTTGTTAATACAATAACAGGAACTTTAACGACGTCTGTCTTTGCATATTGAGTTCTGATTTCATTCTCTTTATTATCTATATATTGACCTACAGACCAAGCGGCAATACCACCAAGCAATAGAGAAACTAGTAACAAAACCCAATTTTTATCTAATAAATGTCTAACTTTCACTTTTTACTTCCTTGCACTATAAACTTTCAAAATCTTGTGGGAGAGGCGGTAATGCTTTAGCGTAACTGTAGTTGTTATAAGCCTTTTTAAATTTGTCAGCTAAAATCTCCATTACATTCTTCCCCCCATAATCTGATAACCAACTATTAGCTGTTAACTCATTATCGGGTAATGGCATTAGCAATGCGAAAACCAATGCTGCAGATATTACTAAATATTCTACTGAGGACTGACCTCGCTGTTTGTTAACGAACATCTTCACGCACCGCTGTTATTAAGGTTGCACCTTTATTTCGACTAAAAGTAATGTTGATATTATTAGGTCCATTTCTAGCTATAAAAACTCCATTATTTAATCCTTTGGTATAGGCTGCTTTATCAATTGCCCAGTTATATTGGGTAAAATAGTCATGGTAGAAACTTAAATTACGCTTCACTGATAAATTATTTTTTAGAATCATCGTATTTGAAGTTTTAGGACCATCACTCGCTTTAATATCACGAATGACGTCTGTTCCGCTTGGCATTGGGAAGTTCTGTAGTGTTTTATTTAACTTACTCAGTTTTGAGTCAGGCTCTTTTGATATTGCCATATAACCAAATGTTGACTTGCCTGGCGTAGAGCGCAGTTTAGCCGTATACACTTGATCATCAATCAATGCATTCAATACTTCCCATTCTTCAAGTTTATCTTGAGAAAAATACTGACTTTGTGGCTCCCAACTCTCGGTAAAAAATTTAATATTTTGACTAACTGAACTTTCACTTTTGAATTCCCATGCTTTTATTTGCATTCCATCTACTAACATAGAGTCAGATACTAAAACGACGGTAGCCTCATCTGGAAACTCCATCGCTGCATATACTTTGTTACTGATAAAAAATAAAAATAGAATTGAGAAAAAATAACGACTCATTTTTCATTTCCTTGTGTACTCGATTCACCTTTACGTGAGTCAGGGAGTTCCCCAAGCTCAACATGACCAAACTTTAATGAGTCTGGAGATAATTTTTTAGCAATTGGGATTGCTGAAATTCCGTTTCGTATAAAATCGATAAAACCATTGTCTAATAAATTTGATGGAACTAATGATTTAACTCTTTTTTCATTGTGACTTTCGCCCCCTACATTCCAACCATTAGCCACAATATAAGTTGTCGACTCAAGTGGTATTTCAAACTGGTGCGAGCGTTTATTTTCTTCGTCTGCATTTTCATTTGCAGGATCGGCTTCATTATCTTCGTTTATAAATTCAAGTAATTTATGACTCGTTAACTGCGTTTTATAAGTGGCTTTATAGTAGCCTTTAGTTTCAACATCAAAATTACCTACTTCTAAAACAGATAATGCAGCAGTTAATAAAGAAGAAACACTACCTGGCACACTTCTGTTGTCAGTATTTGGTTGAAAATAATTAAGTTGCTCTTCGTTTTCTTCGGTTGGATTAAATGCCGCAAGTAAAAACTCTTTCTCAAATTGTGATGACTGGTTAAATTTAAGAAATACCGCAGCATCATCACTACTCCACTCTTCTGAAGGCTCTTCAGAGGAAATAATAGAATTATGGCCTTGTAATATTCTACGTTTAACTTCGCCATGCACTGTATTAGAATCTTTTATTGCGAGAATACTATCATCGCCGCTCCAGTTACCTGGCTCTTGCTCTAGCCATGCGGTACGTTCCCAAGCAATATACCTTGACGACATATCTGAATAATGTTTAGTTTCAATAATTTTAGTAAAATAAGGCATTAATAACATTAATGGAGCAATAATAAATGTAATAAATACACTTAATTCAACCAAAGACTGTCCTTGTTGATATCTCATAATAAACTCATAATAATAACGCAAGAGCTGAATATATACGTCGCTCGTTATTAGATGTTTCGTTTAACGTAACTTGCCAATAAGGGTTATAAAGATTTCCATATTCCCATTTTGAACTTGAACTACCGAATAACGTTTTATCACGAAAATAATAAACTTTTGCTTTACTTAACACGGTCATTTTATCGCGAGGAAGCTCAACTTCTTCTTCGATATTAATATCGGCTAAACGGGTTCCATCTTGATTTTCTGTGCCAATATTAAGTGAGCTTGATGTTGTTATATCGTTTTTATCTTTAGAGATTGCGACTGTCAACATAGGTGCTACGTTGACATTTTCCGTTTTTCTTATTTCATAGAAAGACTGTAGTCCAGAGTAAACAGAGTTAATATCTGTTTCATTGTAGGAAGCTAAACCTGAAGCGCTTCTATTAATATTTCTTGAACCACCATGATCGCTACTATTTCGATAATTGGTAACATTTTTATTGCTGCCTGCGTGGCTCGCCCCCCAACCAGTGGGAATTTCACCACCTGACCAACTATATTTGTAAGTATGTACATGAAAACCTAACGTATCCATTGCACTCCACACTTCAGGTTGGCTACCATTTTTAAATAAGTCTGTTCCACCGGCTTGTTTAGTTTTAACTCTATTAGGGAAAAGAGTAAGTGAGAACGGAAACCCCCAATTAAAACTACGATTTTCAGTAAATGGATCGACTGAATTTGTTATTAAATCAAAGTGCTCTTGGTAACGCCCGGTATTATCACTTCTATCAAAACTGCCTTGAAAGTCAGTCCATTCATATAAGATGAAATCTCCTATATTTACGGCAGAAGCAAAATCAACATAGGCATCCTCATCATTAGCTTTTAATACTTTATTTGAAGTATCAACCATTGAAGCCATTGTGGCTGCATTCATTAAACTTTGTGAAAGGGACAATGCACGATTAACAACATCTGTAGCAAATACAGCTCCATACATCGTAGGCTGGATTATTTGATTCATAACTCTAAGAAGTGATTCTACACCAGCTGCTATTTGGCCAATTATAGGAATTGCACCAAGAACAGTTCGTAAGTTTTCACCTGTTTTTTGGGACATATTTCCCCAAGACGATAAACCCACATATTGAGCAACAGCAACATGGTTTGCAACCATTGCACGATTAGTATACGCCTTAAAATTTAAGTCTCTAGCAAGCAGATGAGCTCCACTGATAACCGTTGCATCAGCGCTATTTTGTAGTTGAGTTTTATTTAAATTTTGTTGAGAAACATTAAATAAATAAAGTACTGACATCACTATTGAGGCCAAAAAGACTGTTCCCAGTACTAATGACTGTCCACGTTCCTTGTGCATAATAAACCTTTAAAAAAGCCATAACTCATAATGAATTATGGCTTGAATTTTAATCTACAGTGTCTGAACCGCCACCAGAGCCACCACTACCTTCACCTTGACCTGCACCATCGTTAAAATTGCCGAGGTTATAGTCGTTATTGGCGTTGGACGTTGCAGCTTCAGCTGAAGATTCTGCATTAGCAATATTTGCTTGCGAATCCTGCCCTGATACTTCGGTAGATAAAGCAGAAACTTGATTACGTACTGTTTTACCAAAGAAGCTATAAACACCAATTGCAGCTACAGCTATTAGCGCAACAATGATTATATATTCAGTTTGGCCTTGGCCTTTTTGATATTTAGTCATAATCGAGGTTTCCTTTTACTTAGTTTCCACCCGCGCCAGAACCACCTTGTGCAGCACCGTCGTTGAAATTACCTAAGTTGTAGTCTTCATCTGCATTAGTTGTTGCCGCTTCTGCAGATGTTTGAGCAGCTTCAATATTGGTTCCTGAATCTACACCTGACACTTCTGTTGCAAGTGCTGACACTTGGTTACGGATAGTTTTACCAAAAAAGCTGTATACGCCAATTGCCGAAACTGCGATCAAGGCAACAATAATTATATACTCCGTCATGCCTTGTCCAAGTTGTCTTTTTTTCATGTCCCTATTTCCTTCTTTATTAATGGAGAGTGAATGATAACGAATAATAAAAACTAAAAAACCCTCAAAAAGGAGGGTATTT
>NZ_JBQSVO010000072.1:0-20344 GCF_052376275.1 Pseudoalteromonas sp. AOP7-A1-14
AAACCGCCCGAAGGCGGTTTTGGTGTTGCGATTAGAAATAGTGACTATAATTTAATTAATTTAAATTTATTAAAGCACAGCCGTTCGAAGTACTTCTGCGTGTATCTTTTCTCGCTTAACGTATTTTATCCATTGGCTCGCTAAACGCTGTGATTTTTTATGTTTCTCCGCCTGTTCAAAAGCTAAAATTGAAGCATCAAAATTTTGTAAATTGTACTGCGCCATACCCAGAGCAACATATGCATTTGACTCAAACTCTAACGAGCCTTTATTGAGTGCTTTACGGGCGGCATCAGCGGCCTCATCATACTTTTCAAGGTTTACATAAATCTCGGCTAAACGCTGTTCAAATTTACCATGATTTGACTCCTCAGCAGCTTTGGTAAAATAAACAATCGACTTTGAATCTTCTTTTGCTTGTACCATCGCTTCTGCAATAAAGGCATAGTTTTTCGCCGTATCTTCTATTACACCACTATCGATACCTTGCTCCATAACAGAGGCTGCTTTAAATGCTAAACCATTAAATAGATAAACCTGCGATAGCTGGTTAAGGTCAGACTTACTCTTTAAAAAGCCTTGTTGGTAAGCCGCTTCAAGTACAGCTAATTGCCTTTCTTCTTGACCTGTTTCACCATACATACCACTAAGTTGCACCCAGTACTCTGGTTTATTAAACAACTTAACCATGCGTTCTAAAACTTTAACTACTTCTTTTGGTTGATTAAGTGAGTAGTACATAGCTCGCTGCAATACTAACCAGTTTTCTTTTGGTACTCTGCCTTCGCGGTCCGCTTGGGCAATTGCTTGGTTAATATTATCAACCCCTTGCTGGTACTCTTTTTTCTGATAATAAGCTTGCGATTTTAATACGTAATAAGCATCAGTTTTAGGTTTGGTATTAATTTTATCCCACTGCGCTAAGTACTTTATAACTTTGTCATAATCACCGTTAGCCATAGCAAGTTGTGCTAGGCTAAAGGTTGTACTTAAACGTAATGTTTCAGGGATTGCATCAACACCCACTACATTTTCGAATGACTCTATAGCTTTAGGTAAGTCGTTTTCGTTGTAGTAAATAAAACCATAGAAGTTATGCATCATTGCAATTTCATAGTCGTTCATACTTGATGAACGCTCATTGATTGAATCAAGCGCTGCTAAACCTGCTTTAACATCGCCATCATCCGCTAACTTTTGTGCCCGAGCTAACTGACTGTATACCTTTTCACGTAGCGCAGGGACACGTACTGTTTGTTGCTCTTCAGCAAATACTTTAGCTACATTCGCACCGGGTACTAAACTTATCACTGAAGGTAATACGACACTTGATGTTAATACTATAGAGCAAATAACAGCCGTTTTTAATAATTTCATAATCGCCTCGTAACTCTTAACCATTAATTTGAAAAGAAATTTTATTCTGTACACCCGCGACTTCAACGGCTTCACCATTAACAACACGCGGTTTATATTTAAACTTAAGTGCGGCATCCATAGCTGCGCGATCAAAGAGTGATTCAGGCTCAGCTCTCACCACTTTAGGATCTTTTACTGTACCTTGTTTTGTTACCGTAAACTCAACTATCACATAGCCTTCTATACCCCGTGTAAGCGCACGCCGTGGATAAACAGGTGCTACTTTTACGATTGGTAAATACTCGCCATCACTTGAGTCAAGGGCTAACCCACCTGCCAAGCTCACTTCAGCGTCTACATTTGCACCAAAATCAAAGTTAGCATTACTCGCATTCGGATCGCTATTTTGTGTTTGTGGTGACTCCATTGGTGGAGGCGGTTCTTTTGGTGTTGGTGGTTTTTGTGGTTTACGCTCTTTCTTTTGTATCGTTTCTTCTTTTTCAAGACGTACAAAATCAAGCACAGTACCTTTTGCTGGTTCTGTCATAGCGCCGTCATCACTGGAAATAAGTGCTTGCATACCTAAAAAAAGTAAAAAGGTAACAACACCAGCAATAATTAATGCTACTAAATAACGCATTAGCGTTTCCTTAGGCTTCTTGTGCCGCTATTGACACATCAAACACCCCGGCGGCACGTGCTGCATCCATCACTTTAATTAGAGTATCTGTAGTGGATTTTTTATCCGCTTGGATCACTACACTACCTTGTGGATTCTCTGCTTTTAAACGCTCTATATTTGCTTGTACTGCACGTACATCAATTTGGCGTTTATTAATCCATATTTCACCATCGTCTGAAATAGCAACTAAAATGTTGGCACGTTCTTTTTTAACAGAAGTTGCAGCTTCTGGACGATTAACATCAATACCCGCTTCTTTTACGAAAGTCGCGGTAACAATAAAGAAAATCAGCATAATAAACACCACATCTAGCATCGGTGTCATGTTAATTTCTTCGGCTTCCTCTTCTTGAAAAAGGTTTCCTAATGGGGCTCTCATTTTGTTCTCCTAAGATGAGTGAGCACATCACTCATCTATTAAATTGTTTATTTTAGTGATCTAAGACCATGCTATCTTCAAGTAAGGCAGCTTCACGCTTAGCTTTACGTTGTAAGTACGTTGAAGCAAACACCCCAGATAACGCCCCAACCATGCCAGCCATTGTTGGGATAGTGGCTTTTGATACACCAGATGCCATAGAACGTGCACTTCCTGTACCCGTTATTGCCATCACATCAAATACTTCTATCATTCCAGTTACGGTGCCTAATAAACCAAGTAGCGGACAAAGCGCAACCATCACATTAATTAGAGCTAAATTAGTATTGAGCTTTATACTCGCACGTGAAATATTGGCTTGGCGAATTTGTTCAGCATTCCAACTGTTGCGCTCGCCTCTATTTAACCAGTTACTTTTTATGGTTTTTTTATAACGATGATAACCGTTAAAAAAATAAATAAATCGCTCGAGTATCAATAACCACATCGCGAAAATTAACACTGCGATGACCAATAATACTTGGCCACCAGTGTCGAGAAAATCACGGATAGCATTGATTGAATCAATCAATAGCACCATGGCTTAAGCTCCTTTTTCACTTCGTTCAGCAATGATACCAGCGCTTTGTTCTTGTAAAATAAGCAGTAAGTTTTTAGACCGAGTATTTAAAATGGTGTATAAAAATACCGTCGGAATTGCCACAACTAAACCTAATACCGTAGTAACAAGCGCTTGAGAAATCCCCCCAGCCATCAGCTTAGGGTCGCCTGTACCAAAAAGTGTTATCGCTTGGAAAGTGTTGATCATCCCCGTCACAGTACCGAGTAAGCCGAGTAATGGCGCAACCACTGAGATAATTTTAATAAGAGTTAAGTTACGGGTTATTGTTGGCATTTCACGTAAAATTGCTTCGCTTAATTTGAGTTCTAATGTGTCATAGGCTACATCTGGATATTGATCTTTTACTTTCATCACGCGTCCAAGAGGATTGTCATCTCGTGCTACATCATCTTTAAGTTGGCGACGAATTTTTCCACCCATCAGCATTAACGAGACAAAACGTTCAATAGCAATCAGTAGTGCCAGTAAACCCACACCCAAAATCACATAGCCTACAGCGCCACCCTGATGAACTTGTTCAGAAGTCCCTGGAGCTTGCACTAATAAACCTAAGATAGAGCCACCTGTCGGGTCTAAGGCAAACTGGACCGTACCATCATTTGCTTTTTGTAACTTATCGGCTGTAGCTGTTAAGCGACTACTTGGCTGACGGGTTAATTGGCTTATGGTATTTGTTGATGGCGTGTACTCTAAATACTTACCTTGTGAAATAAGGTTAAATGCACCTACACGTAGAACTTCTTGCTGTGTTTTATTACCGCCCTCACCAATCACATCAGTCATAAAACGAGCAACTTTACCTTGTTCGGTCATTTCACGTTGTAACTCAAACCACACTTTTTCAATATCTTCAATTGATGCAAGCTTTGATGTTGCCCCCATTTTTTGAGCAAGCTCATCCATAAACTGACCACGACCAGGGATTTGTGCAGATACTACAGAAGTGGCAAATTTATTACTTGAGTCACCCGCTACTTGCTGTAGCACACCGAATAACTCTTTAAGAGAGCCCATTCTTTTAGATAATGTGTCAGTTAGATTTGCCAGTTTTATTTCATTTTGTTCAAACTCAGTTTCAAGGCGCTCAGATTCAACTAACATTTGGTTACGGTTTTCTTGCGTATCCTTAAGCATTTGTACTTGCTCACCTTCACGAGCGGCAAACGCTTGTTCACGCTGTTTATTTTGTGCTGATTGCTGCTTTTTACCCTCTTCTAAGGTTCTTAATAGCGAGTCTAAGTTCATTTCTTCAGCGGCTACATTACCCACGAAGCCAAGGGTTGATGCCAATATGGTAATCTGAGTGATTTTAGTAAAAAGTTTCATTCTGGCCTCTTATTCTGCAGCGTGTACTGGAAGAGTTAACATATCCGGGGCGAGTTGCTTACGTGCAATACGTAAACCTTTATTAATCTGACTAATCGTTGAATCAGGTAATGCTACGAACGACTTCGAATCTTTATTCCAGCTCCCTGCTTTTTTGCCATCGCGCGTCAGATAAATAAGCTCTAGGCGTCCAATACGTAAAAAGTCAACTTCACGCTCCTTCCCATCAACATCCAATAAAGCGGTATACGCTTCGATAGTGCGCCCGTAATCAACTTCAACCTGATAAGCCTCCAGCACACGGCGGAACTTTTCACTTGAATTTATATCTGCACGATCCATCATAGTTTTTAAAGAGCTCACACGTTTTTTACGCTCAGCTGATAAAAACGGCACATCAAGTGCTACAAATTGCTCAAGGCCGGTGATCATACGTAGCATTAGAGGGGTTATCTGACGTTCAATAATCGAAACTTGATCCATTGATAGGTTCAATGATTCCATTTCACTTAATTGATTATTAATCTGCTTAGTCAGCTGTGCGTTATAAACTGTTAAACCGTCAATTTCTTTGTTGAGAGTTTTAAACTGCTGTAAACGCCCTTGAATTGAATCTGCAATCTTATCTATTTTTTTTTGTGATTGTAGAGCTGATTTATTAATCTCACTGCTATTATCAATAACATTGTCTAAATCATTTGCTTGCGCTGTCGCACTTATGGCTACAACACCAGCTAAGATCAATGGTTTAACGCCTTTCATCGCATACACCTTTACTAGTTAATTAGCGAATTTGCTAGTTGCTTTTTATCATTGAGCGAAAGTGTAACGGGGTTCTGTGACAACAATGTTGCGCTAAAAAGACGAAAATATGACAGTTGCCATGCTATTGCAGTAAAAGTGTCTTAATAAACCGCTTTATATAAGGTATGTGACTTATTACTTGTTGAGATTATTAAGAATTTGTTGGTAGGTAGTTTTCTCACTCTGGTAATCAATAGCAATAGCAAAGTATTGCTGATCAATTTCAAGCACTAATGAAGGAAAGCCTTGAATAGGAAGTTGATGAACAAAATTAAGCTCGCTTTGTAGCTGTTGTTCAATTTCCTCGCTTTGTATCAAGCGAATAAATTCATCTTTAGGTATATTGATGGACGTTGCAAAATCAGCAAGTGTTGTTATCTCGGAAGGATTTTTTGCATTTAAATAATAACCATTTTGTATTGTTTCTAGCATGGCTCGCTCATTATTGAACAGTCTAGCAACCAACATCGCCCGACAAGCAGGATAAGTAGAGCGTTTAGGCTGACACTGATGCCAAAAGTCAAAATTAAATTGCGCACCAGTTTGTGCTGCAATACGCCGCCAAGTTTGTTGTAAAAACTGTTGCATTGATAATGCCATAGGCTCAACGCTATCAGAGGCTAAGCCACCCACGCGATAATCAACTTTAACAAGCCCTGCTAGTTTTTCTTCTAGTTTTTTCCAGGTGTTTTTATACCCCCAACACCAACTACACATAGGGTCGTAAACATAGATTAACCTTGCTTTAGACATTATATTATCCCTTAATCATTACTTTACAAATTACATTGAGCTACTTTTTGTTGATATAAATATTGACGAGCTTATTTAATCATTTCAAATTACAGACAAGCTGAATTGAGTACCACTTTAATAATTCTACATCAAATAGTCAGTTCGAGCATCATAAGTAATTTGGTTGTTAGCAACATGTTCATTTAATATTTTGGAAGTAACACTGAAAAAATCATTACTGTAACGCTTTTATAGCACAGCGGCACAAGAAAAAGCGCATAGAAAACTATGCGCTTCGATCTTAATTATGTGGCTTTAAAGAACGCTCCCCCGTGCAGAGGTAACTTGAGTATACGTTAATTAGCTTTTTGCCATTTACTGGCAAGTCGTACAACATTTAAGCCGTACCAAGCAATAAACACATAACAAATAACAGGCACAAAAAAGCTTTGTTGAATATTAACTGTATCTGCCACCACACCTTGTAGTAATGGCACTAACGCACCACCAACAATCGCTAAACAAAGCCAACCTGAGCCTTTACTAGTTAGTGACCCCAACCCTTCAATCGCCACTGAAAATATAGTTGGGAATAAAATTGAGTTAAATAAACCAATTGCAAGTACAGAATACAGTGCGATATTACCTTCGGTAAATATGGTTACTAATAAAAGCGCAATAGCAGCAAAAGCATTAAAAGTAATAGCTTTTGACGGAGCAATTTTTTGTAAAACCACAGAGCCTATGAATCGCCCTACCATTGCTCCACCCCAGTAATAGGCTATTAATTTTGCAGCAGCATGCTCTTGAAGACCTGCAATATGCGCTTCACCGAAATAATTAACTAAGAAACTACCAATCGAAACCTCAGCGCCCACATAGCAAAATATACCAATCACACCCATAATTAAATGCGGAGCCTTTATTAATGAGCCCATATTTGCATGGTCAGCTTCAGAACCATTGTGGGCAGCAATTTGAGGTAATTTAAAAAAAGCAAAAATAATAGCGATTGTCATCAACGCGCCAGCAAGCATTAAATAAGGCACTTTAACCGACTCGGCCGTTGCCGCGTTTGCGGTCAATGAACCCGCAGCGCCAAAGAACAAAATCCCGCCCACATACGGCCCGACAGTTGTTCCTAATGAATTTAATGCTTGTGCAAGGTTAAGGCGTGAAGATGCTGTTTTTTCAGGGCCAAGAGCTGCAACATACGGGTTAGCAGAGACTTGCAGTATAGTGACACCTGCAGCCAATACAAAAAGTGCACTTAAAAACAACCAATACTCATGAATCACCACCGCAGGATAAAACAATGTACAACCGAGTGAAGCAACAATAAGGCCGCTCAGTACGCCATTTTTATAACCCCACCTTTTAACTAATATTCCCGCAGGTAAAGAAACAATAAAATAAGCACCGAAGAAGCAAAACTGAATCATCATGGCTTCAGTGTAGCTAAGGTCAAACACACCTTTGAGGCGAGGGATCAGCACATCGTTTAAAACCGTGATAAAACCCCATAAAAAGAACAATGTCGTCATTGCTGTAAGCGCAAGCCGGTAATTATTATTTTGATGCGGATCTTTGGTCGCATATGACTGATTTTTATTAATTTCACTCACGTAGTTTTCACTCCAGTAACAATGTTAGAGCTGATTCTACACACTGAGAAAAAAAGATCACAATGTTTTATTCTGGCCGTTCCAATTGCAGCATTAACTATTATATAGTCAATAATGCAGCCGGGGTTTAGAACATCACTACTACATTACGACAATATAAAAAACCGAAGCCACTAACGATGAAAAAACGGGCTGTGATACGCCAAAATTTTGCAATAGCTAGCCACTATATTTAAAACGCTAATGAGGAAAATAGGGGCTTACACTCGAATTGAACATACTTATTAAAAAGAATAATTATTAGCTGTTGGCGATTTAAGATTAAACTTTGCTTACCTTAAGAATTATAATCAACGCCCTTATCTATATCCTGGTCTCTTGCAAACAAATTTTAGCTCTGTTGAATTGATATTAATAACCCAACAGACTTGGTTATTTTTGCTAAATATAAAAGCAGGTTCAACTAAAAACCGATAGGCGTTAAATTAAAGCCTACTTAGCTGGAGTAGCATGCCATTTTAGTTTGTTATTCGTATCGCGACTATTAATGATAGTCTCGTCATTTGCGTGCACCCCACCAAGTTTTGCTTGACGGTCGTATAATACGACATTACACGTTGCAGCTAGGTTCATGCAGCCAATTGTGGGGATATAAACAACCTCATCACACCAAGCTAAAATTTCTTTACTAATTGAACCATCCTCAGGGCCAAAAATATAAAATGCATTTTCTGGATGCTTGAAATCAGGTAAAGGAGTCGCGCCTTCAATTAATTCAATAACGACAACTTTAGCACCTATTGGTTTTACATCACAAAGATTATCACAACCGACTAAAGGGATACGTTCAAGTACATTTTTGGTGTCGGTATGAAACTTTTTCGCATTAAGGTAACGCATCCCAGTAAAAAAGACTTGATGGGCGTTATAACAACCTGCTGCACGTAACACGCCCCCCACATTAGTTGGACTCTTAGGGTTAAGCAAACCAATACTGGCTTTAGCAATACTCATTAATCAATATCTCTTTTAGGCCAATCAGTAACATATAAATCGAAGTCATCAAGTTCTATATCGCAATCTTTTACTGTTTTATCACGCACTGAAATACCCAGCTCATGCATTAAAGCTTTACTTCCATCATTATTTAATGGATGCCAAGACGCTAGCCCTCTCCCTTCATATAGACGGCGATAACTGCAGCTTTGCGGCATAAAAAAAACATCTTTAAGATTTTCTTTGGTGAGTTTTACGCATGAAGGTACTAACGTTTGTCGGTTTTCGTATTCACTACATCCGCAAGTTTGGTTGTCTAAGTATTGGCACACAATATTAGTAAATAGTAACTCTTCACCTTCGCGAAGCTGATCGGTGGCATTAAATTCATCTTCATCTTCGCTATCAATAAATGTATTTAAACAACATTTACCACAACCGTCACAAACAGCTTCCCATTCACTTTGTGACATTTGCCCAAGTGATTTCTCAAGCCAAAATTTATTATTTGTCATTACTGCTTAACCTAACCGCCCCATCAAGCGCGCATTTTAACTCAGCAGAACTAAACGCGCAAAGTACAAACACACTTTGCACGTGTAATTATCATAGTTGTGTATTAACCCAACGTTTAATTTTTTCTTCTAAGATAGGCATAGGTAATGCGCCATCAATTAAAATTTGAGTATGGAACGCTTTAATATCAAAGTTAGACCCTAATTTATTTTTAGCGTAATCACGTAACTCTTGAATCTTAAACTGACCTAACTTGTACGATAAGGCTTGGCCTGGCCATGCAATATACCTTTCAACTTCAGCAATAATATCAGACTCCGCCATTGATGAGTTATCCAGCATATAATCAATACCCTGCTGGCGTGTCCAACCTTTAGCATGAAAGCCTGTATCAAGTACTAACCGCATGGCTCTAAGTTGCTCATCTGATAAGCGGCCATACCACATATATGGGTCAGTAAATAAACCCATTTCTTTACCCAGACTTTCAGCGTAAAGCGCCCAACCTTCAGCAAAAACGGTGTATCCGCCAAACTTTCTAAATAATGGTAAATCTTTAATTTCTTGTTGAAGCGCTATTTGAAAATGATGCCCCGGAGCCGCTTCATGAATAGACAATGTCTCGAGTAAAAATTTGGGCTGAGCTTTTAAATTAAAGGTATTTATATAAAATATACCTGGACGAGAACCATCAGGTGCAGGGGCTTGATAAGAAGCGCCAGCGGCAGATTCAGCACGGAACTCCTCTACCGGTTTAACAACGTAATCTGCTTTAGGAAATACATCGAAAAGAGCCGGGATTTTAGCATCAATTTTATTTTTTACGTCTTCGTATGCTTTGATCAACGCTTGCGGTGTTTCGTAGTAAAACTCATCAGATTCGCGAAGGTGAGTAAAAAACTCATTAAGCGTACCATCAAAACCAACCGTACTTTTCACGTCTTTCATTTGCTCTAAAATACGAGAAACTTCCTTTAAACCAATTTGATGAATTTCATTAGCAGATAAATCAAGCGTCGTGTGTTCTTTAATTTGATATTCGTACCACGCTTTACCATCTGGTAAATCTGAATAGCCGATTGTATTACGACTGTTTGGTATATATTCATTGGCTAAAAAGTCAGCCATCTGTTGATATGCCGGAACTAACTTTTTAGTTATCATTTTACTGTATTGCGCCGTAATATCAGCCTTTTGATGTTCAGTAAAACTGTCAGGTAACTGTTTAATGGGTCCCCAAAAAAGTGAATCTTCAGGTTTAGTAACAATGTGAGCTTGAAACTGAGGCAGTAATTTTTCAGCAAGAGGTTTAGGTAATACAACATGCTCTTTAATGCCTTCACGCATAGCTTGCTCTACACTTGTTAACCAAGCAATAAACCCGTCAGCACGTTTAATAAACGCTTTATAGTCCGTCACTGTTTTAAAAGGCTGTGCACTTTGCCCAGAGCCTAACCCGGCAAAAGTATTTTGTGCTCCCCCCATTTGATTTATTGGTAATAAATAACTTGGGAACTGCTCAGCCTCTAACGTCAGAGATAAGTCACGGGCTAAAATTTCATAATTAAGTAATGCTTGCCCAGTAAGTGCTGACTTGTCAATTGCGGCAAGTTTAGCTTGATACTCTTTGATAAAAGCATGTTTTTTGTCACGATTACTTTTATTTATAGGTGCGATGAATTGATCATTAAATTCACTTCTGCCGATGTAAGTCGCATTAATAGGCCTGAATGTTAAAGAATCTTCAAAATATTGAGCGACTAACTCTGAGAGAGTCTGCGCAGCACTAAGCTCTTGTTTGCTGGTAGCCGGTTTTTTTGTGTTTTTTGTATCGGACATTACTGAATCATTCTGTTGCGAACAACCACTTAATGTAAACACTATAGCACTACTGATCAGTGCAGCTTTTAATAATTTCATCCGTTATTTCATCCTACAAAATATGTATGGTTACTATGCCATCTATCGTTATTTATTTACTTGTTATTTGTGCCTGTTGTATTAATTTTCGACTGTTGGAGTGTGGAAAAAGAATAACAAACACTTTATATCTCTATCTCAACACTGTTATTGCCTCATTAATATCTAAACAACGACATACCTCAGCGCTAAAGCAATGGTTGATATGGATCTGGTAAAAAATGCATCACAAAGTACATTACAAATGTGCAATTGATAATTGGCATTATCACACAAGTAGAGTTTGATGAAACGCTCTGTTATAAAAAAGATGGGCAATACATTAAGCTACCCGCAGTTTTAGATAGCAAAACAGCGTTGCTAAAGAAACCTAAATAATCTTTATAATAAAGAGTATTACTCTAAAGCGATGTTTTTAGGTGGAATGCCTGGAGAAAAACGAAATGCAAAACTCACCTTTAGCTATACATTGTAATGGCCAAGTATTAGCTTAAGCTATTTACAAATGAATCAGCTGAGTAGCATCAACTTTAAATGCTACTCATTAATAGATAAGAAGCAAATGAAATAGGTTTATGATTTATTACTACATACAAGCCCCTACAAAACAGTGACAAAGCTTCTTAGAGTTACGGTTAGGAATTAGCAAAAAGCTCAACTGTAAAGATAAAATATTGAAATAGTAAGGCGAGCTAGTTGCTAAGAAAAAACCACAAAAGAGGATAATGAATCAGTAAAATTATCTGAGTGCCAAAAAGCGACTCTGTGATCATTGGAATAGACATAAGTTAAGCTGCATCAGAAGGATCATAAAAAATTCTGTTACTTAGCCTAATAAATACGTAGTTTATTACGCTTAGTGCAAAAAAAAACTTATTAGTGTGTTTTTTTGAGTGCCGCTGTCTAACTACTTTTAGCGATTACCGCTTAGTAAAATTTAACAATATGCTTCTTAATTTCAATCATGCTTAATAGATAAATAATAATCAGGTTGATATTAATAAACACATGCGAAGCTAACACTTGCTATACCCGTTCAGCATGCTAGCATTAATTTCATAATTTATTGAAACTTGAAAAGCCATGACTTTATCTGAAAAAAACTTTGCCTTTGTTATGCACTGCGGTGAAATGGGCAGCCGTTGGGGCTTTAACCGCACAATAGGACAGATGTGCGGTTTATTGATCATCACCAAAGAACCTATGACGGCCAATGAAATTGCCGACACACTAAGTATTTCTCGTGGAAATGTCAGTATGGGCATTAAAGAGTTACAGTCATGGCGATTAATTAAAGTACAACATATTCCAGGTGACAGGAAGGAATATTATGCCCCTGCCGGCAGTATTTGGGATATGGCCAATAAAGTATTTGAAGAGCGTAAAAAACGCGAAATTGATCCGACTTTAAGCTTACTACGCGACAATATTCTAGAAGAAGCTAATAACGACGATGAACGTTTTGCACAACAACAAATGCAAGAAGTCCATGATTTATTAGAAACTGTTACTAAGTGGTCAGCTGAGTTGCAACGACTCAGTCCAGAGCAATTACAAAGCTTGATGAAGTTAGGCTCAGGAATTGGCAAAGTACTCGACTTTAAAGATAAAATAATGAAAAAATAAACACGAAAGTGATTTATCAAAATAAAGCCGCATAAAATGCGGCTTTATAGTTTATACTTATTATATGGCCGGATAACCAATTCGGTCAGATAAATAACCGACACTAGTCGCAAAGTAATATGAACGATTCCAATGCATTAGCGCTTTATAGTTGTCATAAGCTAAATACATACGGCCATTAATATCATCAGGCATCACCATTGCTGCAGTTACGTCAACATTAGGTAAATCAGCATTATCCATTTTACGCACGCCAAGAGCCTGCCAATCAGCTAAGCTACGTTGAGAATCACGCCAGTATTCTAACCATTGGGTGCGAGTCCTGGTACCACGCTTGAGAATATTTGTATTATCAAAGTTGTCTGGTAATTGAACTTGACGACCCCAAGTTAAGTTATCATCCCATCCAGCTTGCTTAAGATAGTTAGCTATTGATGCAAACGCATCAGCCTCTGTTGTCCAAATATCTTTACGACCATCATTATCATAATCAATCGCATAGGCATTAAAAGAGGTCGGCATAAACTGGGTTTGCCCCATTGCGCCCGCCCAAGAGCCTTTAAATTTATCAAGCGTGATATGGCCCTCTTTTAATATATCAAGCGCTGCCCATAATTGCTTTTTATACATTGTTTCTCGGCGTCCATCAAAAGCAAGAGTCACCACAGACTCGATCACGTTATGACCGCCTTGAATTTTACCAAAATTACTTTCAAGCCCCCACAGTGCAACAATAAAACGTGCTTGCACCCCAAACTCTTTGGCTACTTGATCTAACAATTGCTGGTTTTCTTTATACAACTTACGTGCACGGTCAACTTTCCACTGCGGTACACGCTTAGGTAAATAGGTTTCGAGAGTCTCTTTAACTTCAGGCTGACTTTTATCAGCTGATATCACTTTCTCTTTAAATTCTACTTTTTGAAATGCATCGTTTATTAATTTCTCATCATACCCTTTCTGTTTTGCTTCGAGTTTGAGGTTATTGACGTACTCGTTAAATTGCGCTTTCGTATTGGCCAGCGCCGATGTACTTATACAGGCACTACATAAAAGTATTGCCAGTTTTTTGAATGCTAATTTAGTCACTATCAACTCCATTTCTTTTACGTAACTCAGAGAGTAAATTTTCTTTTGGCGGAGGTAACTGAAGATAAAAGCCATCATCAGTTAACGCTTGTTTTACTAAACTAAGGGAAGAACCACCGAGTTTTTCACGTTTAGCGAGATTTATAATCATCACATACTGAGGTTGACCAAACATCGCCATTAAAGGTTCCGGAACCTTACTAAAATCATCTCTTTTTTCAACATAAAGAAAAGTATCTGATTTTTTCTTACTTTTATATACCGCAGTAAGCATTATGAGCCTATAAAATCTTGCGAAACAGTGCAGCACACTATAACATGAGAGTTATAATAAGTTAGCAGAATTAGATTAGATTTTTACAATTAAGGCGCTGTTCATGCTGCGTTTATATTAAAAAATTTATGATCAGCGAATTGAATTGAGTACTTATGTCAGAACAAATTTTTGAGTTAAAAGGGAATCTATTTACATTATCAGTGCTTCATTTGATGAGCGATGATACGGCCCTTCTTTCGAAACAACTAGATGAAAAAATAGCCCAAGCACCTAAGTTTTTTGCCGGGGCTCCTATTGTTATAAACTTAGCTGATGTACAGCACACTAAATTTGACTTTGCACAATTGAAAACGATGTTAAGCAGCCTCGCATTTAACCCTGTTGGGGTTTGTAATGGTGATGATACACAACATAACAACGCAAAAGCAGCTGGTTTATCTGTTCTTAACTATGCGCAAGACGTAAAAGTGGACAACGTTAAACAACCTAATACATCGATTGTTGAAAAAAACATACATTTACCTGCACAAGTTATAAATGGCACCGTGCGTTCAGGTCAGCAAGTGTATGCTAAAGATCGTGACTTAATTGTTATTGGTGCCGTAAGTCACGGCGCCGAAGTGATAAGTGATGGTAATGTGCATATTTACGGCACATTACGCGGACGCGCTATTGCGGGAGCACAAGGCTATGATGAGGCGCATGTATTTTGCCAAAAATTAGAAGCTGAACTGGTCTCAATCAATGGTAATTACTGGCTTAGTGATTCATTACAAGGTGAATACTGGGGCAATACAGTACAAATTAAACAAAAAAATAATTCATTAGAAATTTCAGCTTTGGTTAAAGGATAAATCTTATGGCAAAAATAATTGTCGTTACTTCGGGTAAAGGCGGTGTTGGTAAAACAACATCAAGTGCTGCTATTGGTACAGGTTTAGCGCTAAAAGGCTATAAAACGGTTATTATTGATTTTGATATTGGTTTACGTAACCTTGACTTGATCATGGGCTGCGAACGCCGAGTTGTCTATGATTTTGTAAATGTTATAAATGGCGATGCTAACCTTAATCAGGCGCTGATAAAAGACAAGCGAGTTGAAAAGCTATTTTTATTACCCGCTTCACAAACGCGTGATAAAGATGCCCTTACCCGTGATGGTGTCGAGCGCGTTTTAAATGAATTAAAAAAAGATTTTGACTATATTGTTTGCGATTCACCAGCGGGTATTGAAGCAGGCGCTATGATGGCAATGTACTTTGCAGATGAAGCCATTGTGACCACAAACCCTGAGGTATCCTCGGTACGTGACTCTGATAGAATTTTAGGTATATTGCACAGTAAATCAAAACGTGCTGAAGAAGGCTTAGAAGATATTAAAGAACATTTACTATTAACGCGTTATAACCCTGATCGTGTACTTAGAGGTGAAATGCTGTCAGTTGAAGATGTACAAGATATTTTATCTATTCCGCTTTTAGGTGTTATACCCGAGTCACAAGCAGTGTTAAGTGCTTCAAATTCAGGCCAACCTGTGATTTTAGATAATGAGTCTGATGCTGGCCAAGCATATGCTGATGCAATTAGTCGTTTATTAGGTGAAACCGTTGATTTTCGCTTTTTAGATGTTGAGAAAAAAGGCTTGTTCAAACGGATTTTTGGAGGTTAATATGTCACTACTTGACTATTTCCGCTCAGAAAAGAAAAACAGTGCGTCACTGGCAAAAGAGCGATTGCAAATAATTGTTGCGCACGAACGTTCACAACGTGGTACACCCGATTACTTACCACAATTAAAACAAGATATTCTTGCTGTTATACGCAAATATGTGAATGTTAATACTGATGCGGTACAAGTTCAGTTTGATCAAAATGAAGACGACTTAGCAGTGCTTGAGCTTAACGTCACATTACCTGACGAAGAAAAAAAGTAACCTCACTTAAGTTATTAAAGGGCGCTGTGAGCGCCCTTTTACTATAATTTCACTTTGACAAATTTACATGAAATCAAGCGTAAGCAATAAACGCTTTGCTCCTTGCTCAACTGAAGGAGAGCGATGCACTAAGCCTGCTCCTTGGTTATCATCTTGCCAGTTTTCACCTTTTAAAAGTGCTACATCACCTTGATTAAGTTGTTGTATATCTTCAAGGTGCTCAAATAGACCAGAATCTTCATCAGTCTTGCCGTTATTTCCAGCACCTAGCTTAGTGCGATCTACCTTGTCATGTGCCAGCCACTGCGTTGTAACCCCTTGATAAGTGGAAACTAGTCTACATGGTATCTTATCAACATGAAAACGAGGGCACATGGCTTTATCAAGCATTGTTAAGCGTAGTCCCGCGCGCTTTAAATCAAACAGACAACAAAACATATCAACAAGTAAAGCAATGTCTTTACTCAATGTAATGGCCGCACTTGACCCACCCAAAAGACGGCACAGTTCATCATGCGTATGCTCTGGTGAAACCGCTATTTCTACAGGCTTAATATTATCAGTACTAATAAGCTCATCTACTGCTTCGGATAACATTTTATCAATTTGTCGTTGCCAAATAACGATATTTACATCTGAGCGATAAATATCAGTAAATATATTCGGGTCAGTGTCTAATGATGCACGACGATAAAGTACCTCTTCTATTTCTATGGCTTTAGCCAGTGAACTCATAAACTTTCCTCCCAAACTGGAAATGGATCCTTAAGGGACCTCCACCTTTCTTTACCTTGAAGTAATAAGTCATCACTGAGTAGACAAGCATCCAGTGCTACGGTCATCGCTTCTTGGTTTAGAGATTGTCCTATAAAAACCAGCTCTTGACGCATATCGCCAAATGGTTCTTGCCATTTACTGTTAATTTCCGCCAAAGCTTCTTCATCTATTGGCCACTCAGTTTTAGGTAGAGATTTATAAAACATACCCGCAAAACCATGATCGGCGATACCACCAGCTTGATTCCATTGCCCGCAAAATTCAGGACGCGTTGCCAACCAAAAGTAACCTTTAGACCGTAATAACTTGCCATACTGTTCAGTGTTATGCAGAAATTGATAGAACTTGTTAGGATCAAAAGGACGATGCGCAATATAATTAAAACTACTTATCCCATATTCCTGAGTTTCTGGAATATGCTCACCACGTATTTCCTTAAGCCACCCCGGCGCTTGCTGCGCTTTGGTAAAGTTAAATAAACCGGTATCTAGGATTTCATCTATTACTACATTGCCTGCCGATATAGGGATGATTTTGGCTTGGGTATTCAGCGTTTTTAAAATAGCTGTTAAATTAGCAATTTGCTCTTTGCTTACTAGGTCAGTTTTGCTGATCAAAATGATATCGGCAAATTCAACCTGATCAACCAATAAGTCGGTGACACTTCGCTCATCCTCTTCACCTAATGACTCACCCACCTCTTGTAGATAATCGGCTTTGTCATAATCATGTAAGAAGTTTACGGCATCAACGATTGTAACCATTGAGTCTAATCTAGCTATATCTGACAAAGAAATATCATTTTCATCTGCAAAAGTGAAAGTTTCGGCAACGGGCAGCGGTTCTGAAATACCTGTAGATTCAATTACTAAATAATCAAACTGATCTTCTTTCGCAAGTTTCGTAACCTCTACGAGTAAGTCCTCTCGCAAAGTACAACAAATACATCCGTTACTCAACTCAACCAATTTTTCATTACTGCGATTTAGTGATACCTCATTTTTTATAGTGGCAGCATCGATATTAATGTCACTCATATCATTGACGATAACAGCTACTTTTTTATTTTCACGATTATTAAGAATATGACTTAAAACGGTAGTTTTACCAGCGCCAAGAAAACCAGATAAAACTGTGACGGGCAGTTTCTTACTCATTTTTGATCTCTTTAGTTAAACATCTTAGGTTATGTTATAGTATATCAGAAGGTTTTGCTAGTTCAGTTCTACTTCATAAGAAGTGAGGCACGTTGGATGAAAAATAAACCCGCAAAGTTTGGAATCTAGTACTTTTGTTAGGTGTATTTAAGGTAATTCACCCAATGTAAGATTAAACTATTTACTACTAAGCAATGAAAGCGCTTTTGGTTTTTAAAACAATGAATAAGAGTATCAAGGATGAAGTTTTAGGCACAGTAGGCGATAGCACTCCACCAAGATCTAAAAGGTTAGCCTTACGCATCGCAAAATTAACTCTTAGTTATTTACAAAACATTGTTCCGTAAATCAGTTTGAATTAATTGACCCATTAGGCTATTCGTTAGATTCGGTTTGCAAACCGCAATTTGCTAAAGGGAAAGCCCACGAACCACTCAACGCCCTTGCAGAAAAATATCAGCGGATGGTTATGTTATGTGAGCTCGACTGTAACCACTCTATGAGTCTTGCTTTTGCTAACCTTTTAAATCACTTTTCTAGCTAATCACTTCTAACAAGCCAAACGCAATTATACCTATTCAGTAAGCCAATGGGCCGGAATACGAATCGTGGTTGCTATGCGTATGTTTTTAACTCAACTTGGTTACTTATAAGTATCTGCAAAGATCAATATCCCTATAGCTCAAGAAGTATTTAACGAAGGTGGTTCAGTGCAAACAACTGAAGACGAAAGTGCATTCATGAAGTACTGCAGTCGGACTTTTAATTAATCTAGCGGTCGTCAGCAACTAACCAATATAAAAGTGAAATAGATACACGAGGAGTGATTGGTAACTTTAAAGCCCTCTCAGCACAACTAAATGCACCTTAAACAATGTTATAACATTTATTGCAATAAAAAACCCAACAAAAGTTGCTGGGTTTTTCACCTATGAGTTATTTTATCAATAATGTTAACTATGGATCAGAAATTATAGTTAGCGCCTAGATAAAAGCGCCTGCCGGTATATTCGTTATAAGTAAATCTGTTTTCTTGTTTCCAATAACCTTCTTCAACTTCCTCTGTTAAGTTAACCACAGAGGCTGTTAATGACAGTTGTTCAGTTAAATTATAAGCCGCATTAATATCTAACTGTCCATAGTCTTTAGTATACATATTATACCCTTTGTGGATCCCATTTGCG
The DNA here is from genome assembly GCF_052376275.1 of Pseudoalteromonas sp. AOP7-A1-14. Taxonomy (NCBI): domain Bacteria; kingdom Pseudomonadati; phylum Pseudomonadota; class Gammaproteobacteria; order Alteromonadales; family Pseudoalteromonadaceae; genus Pseudoalteromonas; species Pseudoalteromonas sp. AOP7-A1-14. The sequence goes on from NZ_JBQSVO010000072.1 coordinate 19,009, forward strand.
CGATCATCTTTCCAGTTATAAGAAGCCCGAACACTAAAATCATCGTTCTCAAAGTAAACTGACAGATTATATTGATGTTTAGCGGTTCCTGGGATCTCAGCTGCTGTTTTAATACCTTCAGTAGAGACCTCACTAGTGCTTGTATCAGTAAATGTATAATTGGCTAACAAACCAAAGCCACTTTCAAACGAATGCTGAAAAAATAACTCTACCCCGGTAGATTCAGCTTCACCACCGCCCACTTTTGTATTCATTTCTACTTCAATTGGGCCGTTACAGCAATCATGTTCTCGCTCGACAATTTCCAACGATGAAATAGGTAAATTTGAAATGTCTTTATTAAATAGAGTAGCGCCTAAAGCTGATCCACCTGCGTAATACCATTCTATTCCTAAATCAACTTGATCTGATAACATTGGGTCTAAGCCAGTGTTTACAGATGTACCCGTGCCCCTGCCTGTCCATGAGTCAGGTGAATTAATATTAACTGGAGGACCATACGACTCAGCTTGACTAAGATCAGAATAACTAACACGTGACATGGCTCTAGCCGCAGCAAAGCGCACCACTACGTCGTCATTCACATCCCACGCTAAATTTAGACTTGGCAACCATTCACCATCATCACTTGTACGTTCATTCGGCTCAGTATCATCGTCATCTTGGCCAACAACATCGTCATACGTTAAAGTACTTAGTTCAGTATTAACATAACGTACGCCAAAATTACCGCGTAATGCTTGCCACTGAAAATTACTTTGAGCATAAACAGACCAAATATTCTCTTCTAAAGTGTAAGTACCTGATAAAGTAGGTACCACGGTCGCGCTAAAATTACTTTTAAGATATTGATCTAGCGCTGCAAAATCAAATGCTAAGAAATCGAATGCCCCCGTATTACCGGCACTATTATCAATAACAGTATCACTAACTAATGTTTCAGCATCTGGGTGAAAATCCGGGTTATGGAACCACTCTGTTCCCGGCAGATAACCTCTGTAACCCCCATTATCTGGAATGTCATCATCCCAACGAAAGTCATTCCTGATACCTTTAATTTCATGTTGCCGGTATTTAGCACCCACATAAAAGCTGGTAAAAAAGTCTCCATCAAATTCAATTTTTAAGTCAGATTGTATGTAATCTTCTGAGTCTTCATTTTCCGATGAATATGAATCAAACCAATCATAATATTGGTAAGCTTGTTTATCTGATGCTAAATCCGTTGATACATCATACTGAGGCTTGCCATCTTGAATATTCCATAACCAGCTGTTTACGGAGCCTTTTCGAGCATCTATGTTCGCGTATGTTTCTTTAGCAGTGCCGCCTATTG
>NZ_JBQSVO010000073.1:0-19885 GCF_052376275.1 Pseudoalteromonas sp. AOP7-A1-14
ACCTTTAAACGGACAAAAAACAGTTTGCTGTTTTCACTTCGTTCAACATTTTAGCAAACAATTTTTTGCCGCTTAAGGTGGCGTTATACGAAATTAATGAGTCGCAATAAATGATTTGTTCAAAGTTAATAGAGCTTATTCCGTCAGCGATAATGGCTGCATTTCTGGCTTATATCGCATATCAACAAATGGCAATTAATAAAAGAAAGTTAAATCTTGATCTTTATAATAAGCGCTTTTCTGTATACACAGACACACTCCGCTTCTATCAGGAGCTTGTTGATGAGAAAGTTAGCCAAGAAACCCACCGTTCTTTTATTGCCAGTAAAGAAGCATCCAGGTTTCTATTTTCTGAAGATTCCAGTATTTTCGAGCTTCTTGACTTAATGCATTCGGAGTCATTCAAGATTACCGGCTTTAAACAGCATGGAAAGGAGGTTTCAGGAACCCCTGAGTTTGTTGAAGGGTTTAAAATTTCACAAGAAACACTTTTTTGGTTTGGCAAGCAGCTAACAGAGCTAAAAAACAAAATGAGCCCCTATTTAAACCAGTAGGCGCGTATAACAATGCAAAACAATCCACTACAAAGCCGCAGCTGTTCGCGGCGTTAGTCAATAAACTGAAAAAATAAGAGGTGTATTCATGACAAAAAACGCTAATTTCGAAGTCGGAGATATCGTAAAGATCAAGTCTGGCGGTCCAGAGATGACTGTTCGTTCTGTACCGTCACAGCATGCTGCGTACTATATTTGCCAGTGGTTTGCGGGGAAGAAACTTGAGCAGGGTAATTTTCCTAACGACTCCCTAGAATCCGTAGATAAGTCTTAATCATGACAGATGCTAAGCAAACAGCTTCATGGATGCTATCTCAGATTGAAAAAGATGGCTGCATCTACCAAGACGATGCGGTCGATCATCTTATAAAGGATGGTGCCGAAAAGCTCTTGCGCGAAAATGCAGACGGTAATCTTGTGTTAGGTCGTGAAGTCTTAGCTGAGTTTAAGAACATTACTGAGCATAATGTTGTCTGGGTAAAGCCGGATCGTTACTGGCGCTACCGAGTAGCCGAAGATGAGCCCGGGCGCGAAGCAAGAGGCTAACAAAAGCAGTCAAGGCGATGCCAAAAAGCGGCGCGCTTGCTGCTGGCGTTGAGGCTGTAGAATTACTCTTTTTTAAGAAAATAGACCGCTTTTATGAGTTCAAAATGCATTACCTAGTGTGAGAAAGCTCTTAGGTTTGCTGTAGGAGCTTATTATTTAATTGAATTCGGCTGTTGGGGTTTTTCTATAGAACCGTTAGGGCTACAAGGAGATATATGGCACTCTACTTTATCATTGAAAATGAAGACTTGGTGAACCAAAGAGTTAAGATCGGTATTAGTAATAACCCAACTCAACGTCTTAAAACTCTTCAAACGGGCAACTCCCGAAGATTAGCTCTTATGGGGTGGATCAACAGCGATAAAGACCGGAAACTAGAAAAAGAATTTCATCAGAAATACAGCACTGTAAACGTTATTGGCGAGTGGTTCGAAATAAATCACGAGATAGTTTTAGAACTACTAAAAGTGCACAGTTACTGTAGCTACATAGCCAAACAAACTAATGCTGGTGAACTGATAGGGCATGATAGTGATGGTATTCCAGAGTATGCGGACGTTTGGGAATGGGCATCACTAGATATATCAGAATTCTGCCCTGAATGTGGCAGTGGTTTAGGGCTTAGTTACAATGAAAACTATGGTGGCGAACGATGTCTTCAATGTGGGTTCACGGTGCAATCGTAGGCTTTTTTAGTGCGTTGCTAATGTCAGCGGTTGGTACTTTTGCGAAGCTAGGCTGTTCACTGAAAAGTTAAATTTATTTCGAGTAGGAGCCTAACCTTGCCCGATAACATTACTATCCGTCGTTTTGATGCAAAATAACGAGCTTAATTCCTAGCTATTGTAATTACGTGTTTACAATGATAATTATTGGTGAAATTATCAGGGTATGTAATATAGGCCTTTTTGGTGTGTTATAAACCACCAAAACCGTGTTCAATAAGCTGTTAGTTTTCAAAAGGGTGAATATGTCCAATCAAGAAAATATTACTAAAAATTATATCTTTGAATTCGACGAAATGGGTAGTAGTGAACCACCCATATCACGAAGTTATTCTGATATAAATACTCCTATATATTGCTCTAAAGAATTATGCAGCAAGCCAAGCTTACGTGTAGACGATGTAATTAATAAAATGATTGAAAACAACCTTTCAACTCAAGGTTTGTTTTGTAATGGTATTGAAGATGGAACTCGACCATGTGGCGGTTTCTTTGAAGTAAATGCTATAGGCGACAAAAACTAACTAGTTGCTTAAACGGAAAAATAACAGTTGGTCATCGCTATGCGATTATAGCCAACCATTATTTTCCGCTTAGCGAAGCGTTAACGACCGCTGTATGGCACAGAACCGCCCGTCGACACTAACTTATAATTGTCCATCGACGATTTATCAATATAACTCACCTTTGCCCCAAAATTGTTTAGCTCAGGATTCCTGACCACTTTCTCATGTCAACTCTTGACCTACATATACTAATAACAGATTATGAGCCTAGTTGAGCAATTGTGATTATCCAGGCATGTTCTGCAATTTGTGAGTGGAAGGATGTAATACACATATAGAACAATATGTTACTTCTATGGCGTCTGTATTTTATGAAAATTTTATAAATACATCGCCTGCAGAAAAGGCACTGTTAGTTGCCAAATCATCGTAGTATGGAGTATTTATGAACAGGGATTGGGAATCTGTTTTTACAACTTGGTCGCAAGGGCCAAGCAAAACAGAACAGGAGCGAGCGGAGAATGCGGAGCGCCAAATTAGACAAGCAATTCATGATAGTGAAAAGTTAAGAAATCGAAATATTAAAGTTTTTACACAAGGCTCTTATCGAAATCGTGTCAATGTTAGAAAAGATAGCGATGTTGATATTGGTGTTGTTTGTTTTGATACATTTTTCCCTGTATACCCCGATGATAATGTTAAAGCCGAATTAAATAAGAGTTTTAGTGACGGCGTTTATACTTATGCATTATTCAAGAATGAGCTTGAAGAAGCTCTTGTTTCTAGGTTTGGTAGAGAAGCTGTATCAAGAGGAAGCAAATCATTCGATATCAAAGAGAATACGTATAGAGTTGAGTCAGACGTAGCTGCATTTTTCGAACATCGCAGGTATACATCCGTAACTCATTACTTATCAGGAGTTGAAATGATTCCTGATGATTACACTCCTCCTAGAGTGAGAAATTGGCCTGAACAGCATTATCAAAATGGAGTGGCAAAGAATGACGCTACATCTAGAAGATACAAGCGAGTCGTAAGAATACTCAAAACCCTTTGCAATGAAATGGCAAGTAAAAAAATAAAATCTGCTGAAGATACGCCAAGTTTTTTAGTTGAATGTTTGGTGTTTAACGCATCAAATGAATGTTTTGGCTACCAATCTTTCAAGCCAATGGTTAGAGCTGTTCTTGCTGAACTATTCAATAATACTATGAATGATCAAAAATGTAGTGAGTGGGGTGAAGTTAGTGAACTAAAATATCTATTCCGCTCTTCGCAGCCTTGGACTCGTCAAGGAGCTCATCAGTTTATAAGTGATGCATGGGATTATGTGGGGTATGAATAATGCTAACTAGACTTCATATTTCGTCATTTGTAGGTCTCACCATAATTGTCTGGCTATTGGCTCTCTGGTTTCAAGGCATGCCTGTACTAAATGCTGACTTTCTAAAACCTTTCGGCACGGTTGTTGGCGTAATTGCGATTTTTGTTACCCTTTTTAATAAGTACATGTGGTCATGGAAAATCTTTAAGGGCTGGTATGTAAAACGGCCAGATATTAGGGGCACGTGGAAAGTAGAATTGAAAAGCAGTTGGATAAACCCCGAAACAGGAGAGGAAACTCCTCCTATTTACGGTTACGCCGTCGTTAGACAAACTTTGACTTTTCTAAGCGTACGTTTAATGACTAAAGAGTCTCGATCTATTTTAGTCGCTCATAGTATTGAACAACAAGAAGATGACGATTTATTCAAGCTTGTTGGAGTTTATCGAAACGAACCCAAAATAGAGTTACAAGGGAAACGAAGTGAAATTCACCATGGGTCGTTTGCACTAGAAGTTCATGGCTCACCCGTGTATGAGCTTGAAGGGTATTATTGGACTGATAGATCCACCAAGGGAGGAATGGAACTCACTGATAGAGTTAAAAAATTGTATGATAGCTATAATCAGGCTGAGCAAGAATTTGGCAACTAACAAGTGACTATGGTGTCAATTCCTAATTTTAAACCATTTTAGGATCCCACATGACACCATCCCTCACCATAGAATTTATGATCACTACCAGCTTTCGTATACACGCAATAATGGCTACTTTTTTAGGCTTTCCTGCTTTGACCATGCGTTGATAAAGGTCTTTAAATTTAGAGTTGCACTGAATGGCTGACATCATCGCCATATACATGGCAGTTCTTATTTTAGGTCGGCCGCCACGTATCATTCGCTTACCTTGATATACGCCACTTTCACGATTAAATGGGGCTACACCCACTAAAGAAGCTGCCTCTTTGTTGTTTACATAACCTAACTCAGGCATATCACTAAGCAAGTTAAATGCGACCACATTGCCAACACCAGGCACACTTTGGATAATGGCATTTTTTGCTTTGTATTCGTCACATTCTTCAATCAGTTTTTGAAGTTTTAAATCGACTTTATCTATTTGGTTTTTCAGTGCAGTTAAGATAGGTTTTATGAGTGACGATAGTGTTTTTGGCATTATTTGAGAGCGATTTTTCTCCATCGTTTGCATATCCATTAACTGGCGTCTTCTCGATAATAAATCGCTCATCAAGCGCATTTGCTCTGGCTTTAAAGATGATAAAGGCGGTTTAATCGCTTCACCAAAGTGAGCAATAAGTTGTGCATCAAGTTTATCCGTTTTTGCTTTTTGGCCGATAGCGCCTGCGAAGCGTTTTATGTTCACGGGATTAGCAATAACGAAGGGAATATTCGCCTCAGCGCAGGCTATAATAAAAGGCTGTTCAAGACGTCCAGTTGCCTCAATAGTAACGCGTGTTACTGGGTGTTTTATTAAGATTTGAATGGCGTGTTTAATGCCACTTTGATTGTTTTCTACAGTAAAGTAAATGTCTAAAGGCCTGATATAAATATCGAGTTGTGTTTTACCTGTATCGACACCGACGTTAATTTCATTTTGATTATTTTTTGTATTCATAATAAGCTGACTCTGCCTTGCTATTCGGGCTCGAGGCCCCGTTGACTATCCGAGTTTAATGCTTGGAGTTTATACAGCGTTCTAACTTGTTACCGGTCTCTCAATAGAGGAGCCTTCAATCAATCGAACTACTGTATAAAAGGCTTTGGTTGCAGCCAAAGCTTGGGCCTCACATTACCCGAACTAGGTTAGAATAATAATTAATTTATGGGGTTATTATCCATACAAGTCATTCAAAGGACAAAAAAGTAGCTGGATTTTGCTCCTTCGTCGCTAATTTTAGCCAGCTATTTTATTGCCTCTGATTGAGGCGTTAACTCTACTGAAAAAGTTCATCATTTGAGGTTATATGAATTATATATGTCTTGATACTTGCGTATTTCTTGATATTTCAACGAAAAAGCAAGATCTTGCTTTGGTTTCAGCTTTGGAAGAGCTAGTCGAAACCGATGTGGTGAAACTGGTTGTTACAGACTTGGTTGCTGAAGAGTACGAGAGAAATAAAGAAGATGTTGCAAACAAGACTGCAAGACGATTGTCTCAAGAGTTTAAACAAGTAAAAGCTGTGGTAAGTGAGTTCGCTAGTGCAAACCAAGAGCAAACGCTCGAAGTGCTAAATGACATAAATGCACGATTGCCTTTATTAACAGATGCCAATTACAGCACAATCAACAGAGTCGAAAAACTAATCCAGTCTGCGGAGCTAATTAATATTAGTGAGCGTTCAAAAGTTGCAGCGGTTCAACGTGGCTTGGATAAAAAAGCCCCATTTCATATCAGTAAAAACTCGGTTGCAGACGCTGTTATTATCGAGCAGTTTTATGAGTTTTCGCTTGATGTTGATGCTACTGATAGCTGCTTCTTTATCACTCACAATCACAATGATTTTTCAGCCAAAGACCATAGAAAACCACATGAAGACTTCGACGATATTTTTAATCGTGAAAATGTTCATTATTTCAATAATCTTGCATCAGCTTTGAACATCATTGATGAGGATGTGTTGGCTGAGATCGAGTTTGAGTACGATTACACTGAAGAAACTCGTGGCTTACGAGAAATTCTTGATGTAATGGACGAGTTGGTGGATAAAGTTTGGTACAACAGACACCAGAATAGGATGTGGCAGATCGAACATGGTGAAATTGAAGTTGTGCCGGAGGGTACCGAACGGTACGGAAGTGCTGTCATACATGAACATATCCTAGAGGGTGCAATTAAATCTGCACAAAAAGTCGAAAGTAAGTATGAGGACACCGGTCCGTGGTCGGACTTTGAATGGGGTATGATAAATGGCAAATTATCAGCCTTACGTTGGGTTCTTGGCGACGAATGGGATATGTTAGACACCTAACCTAGCGTAGTTTTAACAAACGCCCAAGGGAGCAACCTACTTTTCCTAATCTAACAGATACACTATGGAGCACTAGTTCTAAAACGAAACTGTCCAAAAACGAGTTTATCTGACCGTCTGCTTCGCTCATAGGGGCCTGCCAGATGAAACCTAAGCCTAACCATTAAAACTCTATTGTGATATATGAATCACTCTAAATTACCCTATTACAAAAGCCTCAATAACCCGCTCTCTAAACCCACCAAAGGCATGTAAATAACTTGATTCTTTAGGTTCAGTCTTCAGCTGACTAGGTTCTTTTTCTTCCCATGAAAAAAATAAATCATCAATTTGAGCAACCGGCTGACTACCGGACCGCGTGGAGTATGTCTTTTTATGGTTCTCTGTTCCAAGATACTCATTAGCTATGGCATTATTTCTTATCAATACGCAAGTGTCGGGTAACTCTTGGTCAATTCTATTTGCAAAGGTGCTTAGTGTTTCTTCGGCGAGGGTGAATAGCCAAGCTTCTTGGTTGGGCGAGCTGTTTACTCTTAATATACGGCCAAGTACCTGCCTGAAATAAAGCTCGGTTTTAACTCTGCTTAAATGGCAACATACTTGTAGTCTTGGTATGTCAGTGCCTTCCGACACCATTCCAACGCTTACAATCCATTGTGTGTTGCTTAAGCGAAAATGGCTGATTCTATCGCCAGCATCACTTTCTTTGTAAGTAACTATGGTTGCTGATTGATGGAAAAACTCTGTGAGTACCGTAACTATTTGCTCTGCATGTTCAACAGAAGAGGCAACAATTAACCCTGCGGCATTACTATTCTGCTGCCTAATAGTGGCAAGTTTGCTTACACCTTGAGCAACAATGTAATTAATGACAGCTTCGTGCTTAATTAGATCTTGGTAAGAAATTGATGGATCTTTTAACAAAGACTTTAATGAGTTATAGGTTTTAGTTTCCTGTTTCGTGGTTGTTACCGATATTTCTTCATTATCAACTAAAACAATTTTAGGGTTGCGACATACCCCATCATTTACGGCCTGTTGCAGCGAGTAAGTGTAATTACATATTATTTTATTATCAGGGTCGCTATAAGTTGCCAGCGCGATAGGAAGAAGGTCAGAGCGCCAAGGTGTGCCTGTCAACGCTAACGTAAAAGCAGCGTGCTGTTGAATGTTTTTAACAATATCTTGTCCCCATATATTGGCATCCTCAATGCTTGAACCAGCACAGTGGTGTATTTCATCAAACACCACTAACACGCGGTTGTTCCTTAATAACTTCCAGTAGTCGTCATTAAAAAAGCGCATATTTTGATAAGTATACGAGCAACCAACTGAGCCAATAACACCGTCAAAATTACAATTTAACCGTTTAGCAAAGGTCTTTCTAATACCATTGGCCACCTCGCTAGAGGGTGAAAAACAAATCACAAAGTCTATTTGCTTAGTTTCAAATAAATAAGCGGCTACTTTTGCTGCCAACACAGTTTTACCAGCCCCTGGTGTAGCTAAACAAAAAAAGTGCTTATAGCTTTGGGAATAATGCTTTTTAACTGCCGATAAGCAGGCTGTTTGCCAAGCCCTCAACATAGCGGCTTTTCAATTTTTTCATTACCCAATAAAGTTTGCAAAGCATTTATTTTACCGAGTAATTTAATCGATTTTTCTTTAGCCTGAGTGTGATGTAGCTGCAATTGTTCATGTAGTTTAGGGTAACGCGCAGTAAGGCGTTTATACTCTTTAGCTTCTTCAAGCACGGTATTTAAATCAATTTCGTATGTTAATAAATCTTTTTTAAGCTCATCTTGGTACTCTGTAATTTGAAGCTTTTCAACTTTGGCGTTAGTAGAGTTATTATTAATAATCTCAATGCTTTTTGCACTACTTCCTCTTGAACTCGGCACAATTTCTAAATTTAAAAAAAGCTCTGTTTTTGAATAAATAACTTCCTTATATCCCTTGTTTACTTTATTGGTTCGTTTTAAGAGTCCTTTTGCAACATTGCGAGTTAATTGACGATATATAAACTTTCGGGTTTCTACCGCATCGGTAAACTCAGATTGTTCATGCAATAAAGCATCTTTCGCCTCTGTTACAGTGAAATTATTCATCTGCTTGATTACCAAAAGAAAATGTAAAAATACATTCATATTCGCTTGCTTACTCATTGCTAAACCTTACTACTCGCCATAAACTTAGGATTCCTAAGTATACATGCTCATGTAAAAACTAGACAATCATTTAAATGTGAGAGTTACCAAGATGAAGCAACGGTGCAGGTTAAATCCTTTTTTACAGAGCGTCTTAAAGAGGCTCGAAAACGAATGAAAATAAGCCAAAAAGAGTTAGGTATTAAAATGGGAATGGACCCAAGCTCTGCTAGCGGCAGGATGAACCATTACGAAACGGGTCGCCATATGCCCGACTTAGCAACTTTAAAAAAGCTAGCGACCGAGCTAAATGTTCCCGTAAATTACTTTTTTTGTGAATCAGAAGAAAGCGCAACCCTTGCCTGTTTAATCGAAAAGCTTGACGAAGAAGGCAAGCGTAAGCTTATTCAACTACTAGAATCAGAATAGTAAATCTTGTAATTCGAGAAAAGTTTTTAGTTTATTTATCATATAAATAAGGACGTTTATGAGAATTATCCCATTAATATTAGTTACTTTATTTTTATTGGGCTGTGATAGAAAGCCTGTAACTTATGATGAATGTATTCTTGAGCATATGAAAGGCGTCAAAAGTGATGTTGGTGCAAAGTTAATCCATAAATCTTGTTACGAAAAAAATAAAAAGCAAACCACGCCTAAAGAAATTAAACAACTTGGAGTTAAAGAACGGCTAAACTTAACCGGTCGTGCAAGTTTAGGTTATTCAAATTATTATTCCGGTAATATCTACAATGGTAATGAATCAATTACAGTTACAGAGTTAAAGGTTAAAATTACGACTGTAGATGGAAAAAAGGAAACCTCAAGATATTATATTAGTAAGGTTAATATCCCTCCTTTAACGAGTAAAGGCTTTGGTTTCGATATAATTCTAGGTGGAAATGGCTCTGAGTATACATGGGCCATTTCTTCAGCTAAGGGTTATGAAGTAAAACAGCCCTAATTTTAAAGTGAATTATATCGTTTGTAACTATTAGCACAGCGGATTAGTGAGTAGAAACGCAATGAAGACCATACTTTTTCCTCGGAATTTAGGCCGAGATACACTCAAATCTTTTTTTAATGAGTTAGAAGACAACCAGAATACACCAGAAATTTTAATCGATTGCACTACCTTGAAGTTTTCGTACCCAGGTGGGATGCTGATCGCAGGTTCTAAAATTCGAAAATGGATAAAATACAGGAGAGAAAGCGGATTAAGCACAAGAATAAAAGGTCACGATAGTTCTGGCGATGCGCATAGTTATCTTCGCCATTTAGGTTTTTTTGATTTTATTGGTATGGATGAAGGAAATGAAGTTGGTGAGGCTCAAGGTTCCATGACTTACCTACCAATAACCAGAATAGAAAAGCCAGTGTTTGATTTACAAACACAAAATATTCAACAGTGGTATGACGAAATCACAGGTAAGGTCAGGCGCTTTGCAAATTTGCTATCAGGGACGCAACTGGAAACAGAAGAAAATAGGCTTTATCGCTATGCACTAAGAGAGATCGTAAGAAATGTATTTGAGCATTCGTTAACAAATGAATGTTATTTATGTGGGCAACGATGGGTGAATGGGCGTGTTGAAGTCGCTGTAATAGATGAGGGGGTTGGAATATCATCTTCTCTAGGTCGTTCATTTAAATTTGAATCAGAAATAGATGCGCTACTGAATGCTATAAAGCCAGGTGTCTCAGGTACGACTGAAATCGTTGAGTCTGAAAATATTTATAAAAACTCGGGGTTTGGACTATATGTATTAGAGCAATTAGTCTCTTCATTCGGTTGGTTTATGCTCGGTAGCGGCAGTGCAAAAATTGTATCGCAAGGTAGAACCATAAATAAGCAAACCCTTAATTTTGCTGGCACCTACATAGGGCTCAGACTAAACAAGGCGCCAAGCCAATTTTTAGGAATATTTGAAGATATTATTAATATGGGAGAGCATGAAGCTGAAGAGTCTGGAATAAAAGTAAAAGCTTCAGGGATATCTAAGTTAATCTAAAGTTATTTAGGTTTAGCTATAGCATTTTAGTGAATGCTTTATAGCTAATATATTTATAGTTTCCGTAAATCAAAATATAGTTTATAAAGAGCCATTCTCTTAAGGGAATAATACATACAATTACTCCTATCTTCTAATAGCAATTTATTACTAATTAACGCTCAAAAAACCACGACCTTTGCGGTATGATAAGCCAATAATTATATTGATATTCTTGCAAAGAGAGACCACATGGACGCTGCATCAAAAAAGCCTGCAACAAAAAAAGCCACAAAAAAAACACAAGTCGGGTTTGAAGAGTCCCTTTGGGACGCCGCCAATAAACTGCGCGGGAGTGTTGAGTCAGCCGAATATAAGCACATTGTTTTAAGCTTAATCTTTCTTAAATTTATTAGTGACAAGTTTGAAGGGCGTAAAAAAGCCATTGCTAGCGAGTACGGTGATGAGTACATCGACATGGTTGACTTTTACGCGATGGATAACGTGTTTTACCTACCAGAAGACGCACGCTGGTCGTACATTCAAACCAACGCCAAGCAAGGCGATATAGCCGTTAAAATAGATACCGCACTACACGCGGTTGAAAAAAACAATAAATCACTCGCTGGCGCATTGCCAGATAACTACTTTTCACGCTTAGGGCTTGATGCCAGTAAGCTTTCAGCGCTTATCGATACCATTAATAATATCGACACTATTGCCAACCAAAACGAAAAAACAGAAGAAGACTTAGTTGGCCGTGTTTACGAATACTTTTTAGGTAAATTTGCTGCATCTGAAGGTAAAGGCGGGGGGGAGTTCTATACGCCTAAGTCTATTGTTACCCTCATAGCCGATATGATTGAGCCATTTGAAGGTAAAATTTACGACCCTTGTTGTGGCTCGGGCGGTATGTTTGTGCAATCGCTTAAATTTATAAATAGCCATAACGGTAACCAAAAAAATGTGTCTATTTATGGGCAAGAGTACACCAACACCACTTATAAACTGGCTAAAATGAACCTTGCTGTGCGCGGTATTTCGGGTAACTTAGGCGATATAGCGGGCGATACCTTTTTTAAAGATCAACACCCCGACCTAAAAGCCGATTACATCATGGCAAACCCACCGTTTAACCAAAAACAGTGGCGCGCCGATAACGAGCTAGTCGACGATGCCCGTTGGACGGGTTACCCAACACCGCCTACCGGTAATGCCAACTATGCGTGGATCATGCATATGATCTCAAAATTGAGCGAGCATGGCACCGCAGGCTTTGTACTCGCTAATGGGTCAATGAGTTCTAACACCAGTGGCGAGGGCGATATTCGCCAAAAAATAATCGAAAACGATTTAGTCGATTGCATGATAGCCCTACCAGGGCAGCTGTTTTACACCACGCAAATTCCGGTGTGTTTATGGTTTATAAGTAAAGACAAACGCGGTAATAACGAAAAAGGCTTATTAAAGCGCCGCGACCGCCAAGGCGAAACCCTATTTATAGACGCCCGCGAAATGGGCTCTATGGTAAATCGTACCCTAAAAGAGCTCACCAACGACGACATAGCTAAAATAACCGAAACCTACCACCTTTGGCGTGGCGAAGAGCTAAACACAAATACAGAGCAAGAATATGCAGATATCGCCGGTTACTGTAAATCAGCCACCCTTGCCGATATAAAAGCGAACGACTACGTACTGACCCCAGGGCGCTATGTAGGCGCTGCCGATATTGTAGATGATGGTATCTCGTTCGAGACTAAAATGACTGAGCTTAGCCAAACGCTTTACAGCCAAATGAGCCAAAGCGATGAGCTTGATAAAGCGATTCGTAAAAACTTGGAGGCGTTGGGTTATGGCCGATAAGCAAAAGTTATTATGGGAATCATCTGGAGGTATAATCCCTGAGGGTTGGAGTCTAGTTTCTTTAAGTAGTCTTCTGCAAAACCCAAAGTCTATGTCTGTTGGGGTGATGTACCCAGGGAAACACTATGATGATGGGATACCACTGATAAGAGTCAGTGATGTAAAAAATGGAGGAGTAGCATCAAAACCAGATTTTTGTATTTCGGCGGATGTTGACGAAGAGTACAAAAGAACTCGTCTATCTGGTGAGGAGCTTCTTATTACATTGGTAGGAAATCCCGGAGATTGCGTTATTGCAACTCAAGAAATGTCAGGCTGGAATGCAGCAAGAGCGATTGCTGTACTTAGATTAGAAGATCCAGCATTACGACAATGGGTGCGTATAGTTTTGCTAAGTGGCCCTTCCAAACACATTATTGACTCAAGACTAAACACGACTGTTCAGAAGACCCTAAACTTGAAAGATATACGCGAGTTACCTATTCCAATGCCTCCTGCAAGTTTAAGAGAGCGCCTCTGTTCAATATCTAAAAAGCTTGAGGAAAAAAGTTTGATTAATCATCAAACCAACCAAACCCTAGAACAAATGGCGCAGGCTTTATTTAAAAGCTGGTTTGTTGATTTTGATCCTGTATTCGACAACTTACTTGCTAGCGCTGATTTTAAGTTAGAAAACCTTGAAACTAGTCTGCCTGACGAGTTAAAACAAAAAGCGCAGCGCCGCTTGGCGGCACTTAATAGTTTAGAAAATGCGGCACAATGTAAAGCGTCACTCATTGCGCTCGCTCACGAGTTACAAGCACAACTACCAACAAAAGAAACAACACAGGCAGCAGAGCAAATATCAGAAAAAGCCGCTGAAACACCCGTTAAAGCAAACTTTAGCGCCAATCCTAACATATTAGCGCAACACGCCAACGCCCACGCCCACTTCCCCAATGAGTTCGAACACAACGAACAACTAGGCTGGATACCAAAGGGCTGGGAAGTGAAGCCACTAGATGAAATTGCAAAATATCAAAATGGTTTAGCTCTTCAAAAATTTAGACCTGAACTAGGCGAAGAATCATTACCAGTACTCAAAATAGCACAATTAAGAGCAGGTTTTACTGATGGCAAAGAGTTAGCGAAAGCCTCTATCAAGCAATCCTGTATTGTCGATGACGGTGATGTGGTCTTTTCATGGTCAGGTTCGTTATTGGTCGATACTTGGTGTGGTGGGAAAGCGGCATTGAATCAGCATCTATTTAAAGTTACGTCTGAAGAGTTCCCTAAGTGGTTTTATTATCAATATACTTTATTTCACCTAAAGCAGTTTCAAAAGATTGCAGCTGACAAGGCCGTTACTATGGGCCATATAAAACGAGAACATTTATCTCAGGCGATGTGTGTAATACCAAAAGATGAAAGTATGATGCTAGGCGGTAAAATTACTTCTTTAATAGATCAGAGTATAAGAGTGAGAATTCAAAATAAAACTCTAACAAAACTCCGCGACACTTTACTACCCAAACTCATCTCTGGTGAATTGCAAATACCCGATGAAGCCACTGATGAAAAAACATTAGATTAATAACCTAAGCTGAGCGTTTAAAGGCCACAAAAACAAGAATAAGGATGTTTGATGAAATTTACTGAAGCCAAATTAGAACAAGCGGTGGTTGAGCTATTAGGCGAGCAAGGCTATCCGCATTTATTGGGCGGTGAGCTTAGCCGCAATAATAGCGATGTACTGATAAAAGAAGACTTGCGTGCTTTTTTAACTAAGCGTTACGCTAAAAATAATATTACAGCGGGTGAGGTAGACTCAATAATTGCCAAGCTTGAAAAGCTGCCTGCCAGTGATTTATACGAGAGCAATAAAACCTTTTGTAAATGGCTGAGTGATGGCTTTTTATTGAGCCGCGAGCGAGGCAAGGTAGCAGGCAACGCAGCGCAAAAAGATTTGTATATTCAGCTGCTAGATTACGACAACGTTGAGCAAGGCATTAAAAGTAGCTTAGCAGCAGGCAGTGCTATGGCTGATGTTGCTTTGAATAACGTGAATGAAGCAAGCGTGACTTATCTGCGAGACGATAACATTTATCGGTTTGTTACTCAGTTAGAAATAGAAAGCCCCACAAGCTACGACAATATTGAACTGCGCATTCCCGATGGCATTTTATATGTAAACGGCTTGCCGTTGGTGGTGTTTGAATTTAAAAGCGCAATACGCGAACAAGCCCCTATATTTGAAGCGTATGAGCAGTTAACGGTGCGCTACCGCCGCGCTATTCCGCAGTTATTTGTGTTTAATACCCTGTGCGTTATAAGCGATGGCGTAAACAACAAAATGGGTAACTTATTTGCGCCGTACCAGTTTTTTTACTCGTGGGGTAAAGTAACGGGGCAAGAACTAACCGCGCAAGAGGGGATTAACTCGTTACATACCTTATTGCAGGGCTTGTTTGACAAAGCGCGCTTGCGCGATGTAATGCGCAATTTTGTATTCTTCCCCGATTCTGATAATAAAAACGCGGGTAAAAAAGAGATAAAAATTGTGCCGCGTTACCCGCAATATTATGCGGCTAATAAACTGTTCGACAATATAAAACAGCATTTAAAGCCCCAAGGCGATGGTAAAGGCGGTACGTACTTTGGCGCAACGGGTTGCGGTAAAAGTTACACCATGCAATTTTTAACACGCTTGTTGATGAAAAGCGTTGAACTTAAAAGCCCCACCATTATTTTAATTACCGACCGAACCGATTTAGACGATCAACTTTCGCAGCAGTTTGGTAATGCTAAAAACTACATTGGCGACGACACAGTTAAAACTGTTGCCAGCCGTACTCACTTACGCGAATTACTTGAAGGGCGTAACAGTGGCGGTGTATTTTTAACCACCATTCATAAGTTTACCGAAGACACCCAGTTATTAACCGACCGCACTAACGTTATTTGTATTTCTGATGAGGCGCATCGTAGCCAAGTTAATCTTGATCAAAAAATTACCATTACCGAAAAAGGTGTAAAAAAGACCTTTGGTTTTGCTAAATACCTGCACGACTCACTGCCCAATGCTACTTACGTTGGTTTTACTGGCACGCCAGTGGACGCCACGCTGGACGTGTTTGGTGAAGTAGTTGACTCGTACACCATGACTGAGTCGGTTAAAGATGAAATAACCGTACGCATTGTTTACGAAGGCCGCGCCGCTAAGGTGTGTTTAAACAATAGCAAGCTGGCTGAAATTGAAGCTTATTACAAAGAATGCGCCGATGCAGGCAGTAACGAGCTGCAAATAGAAGACAGTAAAAAAGCCACCGCTAACATGAATAGCATTCTAGGCGATCCTGACCGCATTAAAGTGTTAGCAAGGGACTTTGTTGAACATTATGAAAAACGCGTTGAGGAAGGCTCTACGGTCGCAGGAAAGGCGATGTTTGTGTGTAGCTCGCGAGGCATTGCCTATCAGTTGTATCAAGAACTAGAAGAACTACGCCCACATTGGTTTGATGTAGTCGACTCTTTAAACGAGAAGGACAACGCGCAAAAGCTATCAGATACCGAGCGAAAGCGCGCCATTAGCGAAGGCCGTATTGCAGCTCCTTCTGAAAAAGTAAAAATGGTGATGACGCGTGGTAAAGACGACGTTGAGCGCTTATATAATTTACTTGGCAGTAAAGACGAACGTAAAGAGCTTGATAAGCAATTTAAAAACAAAAATTCAAACTTCAAAATTGCCATAGTAGTAGATATGTGGCTAACCGGTTTTGACGTGCCATTTTTAGACACCATGTACATAGATAAGCCACTGCAAAAGCACAGCTTAATACAAACTATTTCGCGGGTTAACCGCCAGTTTGAAGGTAAAGACAAAGGCTTAGTGGTAGATTATATTGGTATTAAATCTGAAATGAACAAAGCCCTAGCGCAGTATTCAAAAACAGACGAAACCAACTTTGAAGATATTACCGCCTCGGTTATTGAAGTAAAAAACCACTTAGCGTTACTTGCAGAGTTATTTCATAAATTTGACAGCAGCCCATACTTTACCGGTGAAGCCGTTGCCCAACTTAATTGTTTAAACCACGCCGCTGAGTTTGCACTTATTACCGAAAAACGCCAAAAGCGCTTTATGGATTTAGTTAAGCGTCTTAAAGCCGCTTACGATGTTTGTTGCGGCAGTGAAAAAATTAACGAGAGTGAGCGTAACCACATTCACTTTTACCTTGCCATTCGCTCTATTATTTACAAACTAACCAAAGGTGAAGCGCCCGATACTGCGCAAATGAACGCCAAAGTACGTGAAATGATAAGCGAAGCCCTACAAAGCGACGGCGTAGAAGAAGTATTTAAACTCGGTAATGAAGACGGCGGTGAAATCGACATTTTTAATGACGACTACATCGCCAAAATAGAAAAAATAAAACTCCCCAATACTAAAATTAAAATACTGCAACAAATGCTAGCCAAAGCCATAGGTGAGCTTAAAAAAGTAAATCAAACCCAAGGTATCGACTTTACTAAACGCTTTGAATCGCTGGTACAGCGCTACAACGAGCGAAAAGAAGATGACGTACTGGTAAGTAGCGTACTTGATGATTTTTCAGAAAGTATGGTTGATATGATTTACAGCGTACGCGACGAAATGAACGCCGGCGACGAGCTAGGAATTGATATTGAAGAAAAAGGATTTTACGACGCGTTAAAAGCACTCGCAATCAAATACGATTTCGACTACCCCGAAGATAAGCTAATCGAGCTCGCCCAAGCGGTAAAAGTAATTGTAGACGACAAAGTAAAATTTGTAGATTGGAACCACCGCGACGATATTAAATCATCCCTAAAAGTAGAGCTGATTTTGATACTCGCTAAATTTAAATACCCACCAATCAGCCATGATGAAGTGTACAAAGAAATATTTGAGCAAGCGCAGAGTTTTAAAATAAATAGAGTTAAAGATAATTAGAGAAATTTATAAGTGTGAATGAGTGGACGTTTTGAAAGTAAAATTGAATGTGTAGCTCATGAGATAACTTATTACGTGATTCACTAAATTTATTTTTGTTAAAAACTAGTACAAAAGATAGACCCGTTTTTCGGGTAATAACACACTCAAAACTTAAATTAAAAGGAATTTGACTAATGGCTAAAAACTATAAAATTACTAAAAGTGGCTTTACTGTAAAAGATACAAAAACAAATCATATTTTAAAGGTAACTTACAAAAATGGAGTTTATCAGGGGATTGTTACAATGCCGGAGCAAAGCATACAGTTGCCATTATCAGCTTGGAAAAAAGGAGAAAACCCTTTTAGTAATGACACTTGTTTTGAGGGAAGGCAAACAGGCTACTCACCACAAGGATACTGGTGGTTCAGCATAAATACGGCACTACCTTTTAGCCAAATTTTGGCTGAGGTTGAAGCATTAAGTAGTACGGGTAGCTTTTTAAAAAAATTATTTATGCCAAAGGTTAAAAATAAAGCAAAGCTACTAGATGTTGTTAAAAAGCAAAATCAAACAGGTTATATGTTTGTAGATATAATTAATGATCTTGGTGAGTCAACAGAAGGCATCATGGCTAGTTCAAAGTTGATTCAGATGACATATGGTTACGCTAGGAGGGCCGCTGCAATGGCCCTTTACCTTCAAGGTTTAATTGAAAAAGATGGGTATGATCACAATTTATCATTTTTTAAAGCCATACAGCTAAAGACTGAACAGTCAGTTGATTTTCAAGAGCAAGCCTTTACTGATGCTATTGAGTACATGCAAACATATAACCCTATTATTACCCGTATGCTAGTAAAAAAAATGGCTATGATAGCTCAAAACTTTGAAGTTCCTGATGAAGAATTAAATGACGGAGAATTGATAAGTATAATTATGGAAACTTATACAAATTAGCTTAATCATTTATTTTTCTTTTTGTTAAATAATTTCAACCAACCTTATAAAAGATAGTAAAGGTTATCCAATGACAAGATCCAAACTACAGCGAATAGCATTTGTTCAACTATCTCCAAATGGTAAGTTGTATCCTATGAAGTGTGATAGGGAGGATCTTGGAAGTGGTGACGATGTAGAAGTTCTAATGTCGGTAGGCTCTGAAAATGAGCGTTATCTTGAGGGAAAAATAATTTCAGTTTCTTATGAAAGATGGAATTGTAGCTGTTATGTAGTTAATCATGTGCGTGAAGTCAGTTATGAAATTGAAAATGAAGGATTTATTAGAACTGTTAATCTAACAGAAAAATCATAAACCTATATAGCGCTATTAAGAGTCAGTAATAGTATATAGGGCAGCTATACAATAATATTATTTATGATGTGGCTTGCATATTAAATGGGATGGCTTTATCTTTTAGCTTAGGATTACTAAGTTTTAAGGTGTTGGATGGCTTTTCTATTTTCTCCCAAGGCTCGGGCATTTTCTGACGAATCGTTGGAAAGTTACTTATTACGGGTCGTTTCAGAGAATTTTTTCGATTCGTATCAAGAGCTAAGCTTAGCTATTCGCGAAGAGCTACATGAGCTTGATTTTGAGGCGCATGGTGCATTCCCGATAGATTTAAAAAGACTCAACGTATACCACGCCAAGCATAATAGCCACTTTAGGATGCGGGCTTTAGGTTTACTCGAAACATTATTAGATTTACCTCGATACGAGCTACAAAAACTGGCTTTGTTAAAGTCAGATATTAAATTTAACTCCTCAGCTGCCTTATATAAAAATGGCGTAGATATTCCCCAGAAATTTATTCGTTATCACGCCGAGGCAGCCGTTGATTCGATTCCGGTATGCCCACAATGTCTTGCAGAAGAAGCTTATATAAAACAAAGCTGGCACATAAAGTGGGTAGATGCATGTACTAAACATCAGTGTACTTTGGCTCATAACTGCTCTGAATGCTGCGCTCCAATTAACTATATAGAAAATGAGTCAATCACTCATTGTTCATGCGGTTTTGAGCTAACTTGTGCTAGTACCTCGCCTGTAAATACTTTAAGCATTGAGCACTTAAATAAATTGCTGGATAAAAGTGAGCGCAATGATAGCCACTCGCTGTTTAACAGCACTACTCTTACAGAACGCTTTGCTGCGCTTCTTTGGTATCAGGGGCGGTATTCTCAAACAGATAACTTTTGTTTAGATGACGCTGTGGATTATTTTAGTATGTGGCCAGCAGTTTTTTATAAAGAGCTTGATGAACTAAGTAAAAATGCAGAAATGAAGCTAATAGATCTC